>NZ_WWCX01000006.1:0-133590 GCF_009857655.1 Duganella vulcania | reverse complement strand
TCTGGCGCACGGCCGGCAGCACGACGGCCGCCGCCACCGCGCCCGCGCCCAGCGCGCCCATCAGCGAGCCATAGGTGCCGGCATTGGGATGCAGCAGCGGCAGCAGCGCGGCAAACGCCGCCGACACGAAGAAGATCCCCATCGCGTACATCAACAGCGAGCGGTAGCGCGGCGAGGCGCAGCTGATGCGCAGCGCGCTGGCCATGCCTTGGTGACTGGCCTCCGGCGTCGCGGCGCGCGGCGTTTCGGCCGGCCGCCATTGCCGGTATATCCACAGCAGCGCGCTGAAGGACACGGCGTTGAACAGGTACAGCGGCCCTGCGCCGGACAGCTGGAACAGCACACCGCCCAATGCCGGCCCGGCCAGCGCCGCCAGGTTGTAGCTCAGGTTGTTCAGGGTGGCGGCCGACTCGACCTCGTGCAGCGGCACCAGCGACGACATCGACGCCTGCCAGGCCGGCATCGTGAACGCCATGCCGGCGCCCATGACAAAGGTCAGCAGCAGCAGGGCCGGCACCGGCTGCCCGCCGCCGTAGGCCAGCAAGGCCATCGCGACGGCCGCCACCGCCATCACGGCGTTGCTGCGAAAGAGCAGCGTGGGCCGGTGCAGCGTATCGGCCAGCGCGCCGGCGGGCAGCGCGAACAGCAACATCGGCGCCCAGGTCGCGGTCTGCACCAGCGCCGTCAGCTGCGGCGATTGCGACAGCGAGGCGATCTGCCATGCCGCCGCGAAGGCCTGCATGCGGCTGCCCAGGTTGGACAGCAGGTTGGCCATCCACAGCTGGCGAAAGCGCGCATGGCGCAGCGGCTGGAAAATCGAAGCGGTGTGGGATGGCGGTGGCATGACGGCAGTCTAAAAGTGCGCCGGCGGCCGGGTCAATCTTGATTCCTGCAATCGACATTACAATACGCGGATGAGCAAAGACTTTTCCGCATCCGAGGCGGCGCGCATCCTGGGTGTCAGTCTCGCCACGCTGTACTCCTACGTCAGCCGGGGCATGCTGACGCCCAGCGGCGCCCAGGCCGACCGCAGCAAGCGTTATCCGCACGACGAGGTGTTGCGGCTGGCGGCGCGCAAGGCCGACGGCAAACGCGGAGGGCACAAGGTCGCCGCCGCGATGAACTGGGGCACGCCGGTGCTGGAGACGCGCATCTCCGGCATCGCCGGCGGCCGCCTGCATTATCGCGGCCACGACGTGCTGGCGCTGGCCGACGGCGCCACATTGGAGCATGTGGCCTGCCTGCTGTGGGATGACGGCGGCATCGACTACTTCGCCGCCGGCGCCGCGCACGCGCCATTCGCGGCAGGCGTAGTGGCCGCCATCGACAGCACGCAATCGATGCCACCGCTGGAAGCGGCCATGTGCATGCTGCCGGTGTGCGCGCAGTCGCTCTGCGCGCGCAACGACTTCGTTGCCGGCGCCGCGTTGATGCGCATGCTGGCCGCCTTGCTGCTGAAGCGCGCACCGTCTCCAGAGCCGCTGCACCTGCAAGTGGCGCAGGCATGGCAAGCCGACGCCGCGCAAACCGAATGGATACGCGCGGCGCTGGTGCTGCTGGCCGATCATGAATTGAACGCCTCGGCCTTCACCGTGCGCTGCGTCGCCTCGACTGGCGCGGGACAGGCGGCCACGCTCAGCGCCGGCTTGGCCGCCTTGTCCGGTCCCCAGCACGGTGCCGGCAGCACCATGATTCGCGCCATGCTGGAAACGGCGCTCGCCTCGGACAACATCGACGCCTGGTGCGATGGACGCGATCCCAGCGTGGTCGGGTTCTCGCATCCGCTGTACCCGCAAGGCGATCCACGCGGCGCCTGCCTGCTGGAGCGCATGTCGGCGTGGCCGCAAGCCGGCGCCGTGCTGGCGATCGGCGAGCGCGTCGCCACGCGCCTGGGCATGCCGGCCAACGCCGACTTCGCGCTGGCGGCCATGAGCGTGGTCTGCGGCTGGCCGCCGGCGGCCGGGGAAATCCTGTTCGCGCTGGCCCGTTCGGCCGGCTGGATCGCCCACGCCGCCGAGCAGATCGCCAGCGGCAGCATGATCCGCCCCCGTGCGCGCTATGTCGGCACCTATCAGGTGGAATAAATTTTTAGCCAGGCCGGGGAGTATGAATTTCGTTTTGCTTGGTGTAAGGTAATTGATTCCTACATCGTCCTTTTTTGGGGAGGCCCAATGTCACTTCAGCGTGCCCCACGGTTGCGAGTGCAACTGGGCGAATGGCGACGCTTTCCGGCCATGCTGGCAATCGCGCTCGCGCTGGGCGTGGATGCGCGCGCACAAGCATCGGCGATGCCGGAGGTGATTGTCGGCATGGGGCTGCCCAAGCCACCCTACATCATGGAATCGGGTACCGCGGGGCTCGATTACGACATTGCCAAGCAGGCCATGGCGGCCGGCGGCTACAAGATGGTTGGCCGCAGTTTGCCGCAGACGCGGGCACTGGCGATGCTGCGTGCCGGCCAGCTTGACGGCATGCTGTCGACGACGGAAGGAATCGGCGGCCAGGATTTTTTCACTGATCCTTACATTGTTTATCAAAACGTCGCGACCACGCTCACCAGCCGGCGCCTGGTGCTTCGGCAGATTGAGGACTTGTCCAACTATTCGGTGGTGGCATTCCAGAGCGCCAGCATGGTGCTAGGCGAGCGCTTTAGCCTGACCGTGAGCAGCCATCCGGATTACAGGGAAGTGCCATCGCAAATCACACAAAACAAGCTGCTCTTTACCGGAAGGGTCGATGTGGTGGTGGGGGATCGTTTGATTTTTCACTACTTCAGCAATAAGCTCGATCCGCAGATTGATGCCACCAAGGCGGTGACCTATCACAAGATCTTTCCGGAGAGCCCGCGCAAGGCGGTGTTTCGCGATGCGCGCGTGCGCGACGCCTTCAATGCTGGCCTGAAGATCATTCGCGCCAACGGTGCGTACGATGCGATCATGACCCAATACATAGGCACGGCGCGGCCCTGATTTCGATCATCGCCCGGCAGGTTGGCTGGCCACGACCTCGATGAGCTGTTGCCTCGCCCAGGCATGGGCGGGATCGCCGTGGAAGCGCTCGTGCCAGATCATGGCAGGCGACAAGGGCGCGACGCGCAGCGGCAAATCCAGGAGCGCGAGCGGCAGCCTCTCCGCAAGGCGGCGCGCCAAACGGCTGGGCAAGGTGAGGATCATGTCGCTGTCGGCCACCAGCATCGCACCTGCGAGAAAGTGCGGCACGCGCAGCGCGACATGGCGTGTGAGGCCCAGTGCCGAGAGGGCGACGTCAACCGCGCTCTCGCCCACGCCGGAAATGGTCACGGCGACGTGGCGCAGGGCCAGGTAACGCTCCAGACTGAGTCCGTCTTCCGCGCAGGGATGGCCGGTTCTCATCACGCACACAAGACTGTCGGTATAAAGGCCGCGTCGATAAAGACTCCCGGGGAGCGCGTCGAAAATTCCCAGCGCCAGGTCCGCCGTTCCCTGTTCGACCAGCCGCACATTGTCTCCTGCCGGCTGTGCGATATGGAGACTTAGCGCGGGCGCGTGGCGCTCGAAGCGTTCCATCAAACCGGCCAGGACCAGCAAGCTCAGATGATCGTGCGCGGCGATCGTGATCCGTCCCGACGCGGAGGCGGGATCGAAGACGGCGGGCGAGACGATACCTCGCGCATCGTCCAGCAACCGGGAGACGGGACCTGCCAGCGCCTCGCCGCGCGGCGTCAGTTCCAGCCCGAGCTTGCCGCGAACCAGCAGGCGATCGCCCAGCATGGTGCGCAACCGTCCCAGCGCGCGACTGGCGGCCGGTTGGCTCAAGCCCAGGCGCAGGCCCGCCTGGGTGACGCTGCGCTCGCGGACGAGCGCTTCGAACAGCTTTAACAGGTTGAGGTCGATCGTAGAGAAATCCACTTGATGCATATTCGCTATGTCTTTCATGTCATTGATGCATGTCGCGCAATCATGCACCCTTCGGGTTCGACTTTAAAGGAGATTTTTGCATGACTGCTTCCAACCCCCTTCCTTACGTTGTCTTCGGTGTGACCGGCCGTACCGGCGCCGCTGCCGCCGATGCGCTTTTGCGCGCCGGCCAATCCGTGCGCGTCGTGGTGCGCGACCCGGCCAAGGGCCGCTGCTGGGCCGAACGCGGCGCGGAGGTCGCGCTGGCCGATCTGACAGACCTGGCCTCGATGACCAGGGCGCTCACGCGGGTGCAGGGCGCCTACGTCGTCAGCCCCCAGCACTACAACCGCGAAGACCTGTTCGAGCTGGCCGACCTGATTGCCGGGACCACGGCGCGCGCGGCGGCCGCGGCGAACGTGCCCAAGCTGGTGGCGTTGTCCTCGGTGGGCGCCGACCGCGAAAGCGGAACGGGATGGATCGGGATGAACCGCATGTTCGAGCGGCGGCTGGCGGAAACAGGTATCGCCACGGTCTTCCTGCGCGCTGCCTACTTCATGGAGAACTGGATGCCGATGGTCGGACATGCGATGCGCACGGGCACGCTGCCGGCGTTCCTGGCGCCGGCGCAGCGCCGCCTGCCGATGGTGGCGACTGCGGACGTGGGCCGCGCGGCGGCGGCTTTGTTGCAGGAGGAATGGAAGGGAACCCGTATCGTCAATCTCGCGGGGCCGCAGGACTACGCGCCGAACGATGTCGCCGCCATCCTTTCGTCCATGCTGGACAAGCCGGTCGACGTGGCGGTGCTGCCGGAAGCGGAGTGGCCGCAGGCACTGGCGGGCGCTGGGTTCTCGGCCGCCGCGCTTGCCGGTTTCACCGAGATGACGCGCGGCCTCAATGGCGCGCATATCGGCATGGGGAGCGATTCCTCGGCGATCGGGCGGGCGGGGACGACGCCGCTGGAACACGTCATCAAGGGCTGGCAGCCGACCGAATAGACGCAAAAAAGGCCTACGCGCCGGAGCGGGTAAGCCTCAATTGCTGCTGCTGAATTCGGTGGTAGGCCGTGCGGGATTCGAACCTGCGACCAACGGATTAAAAGTCCGCTGCTCTACCAGCTGAGCTAACGACCCCCGAAAGAGGCCGTATTATATACAGCCTGCCGCAAACTGCAAAGGGTTTTGTGAAAACAATTTAGCTGCTTCTTATTTCATGCCCAGCGCCGCCGTCACCTTCAGCACTTCGTCGGCGGTGGTCACGCCCTCCTGCACCTTCATCGCGCCGGCGATGCGCAGCGGCTTCATGCCGTCGGCCACGCTCTGGCGGCGCAGCGCTTGGATGTCGGTTTCCTCGCGCACCATCTCGCTGAAGCCTTCCGTCACCGTCAGCAGCTCGTAGATGCCGGTGCGGCCGCGATAGCCGGTTTGCCGGCATTCGGGGCAGCCGACCGGGCGGTACACCGTGGCAGGCTTGGGCAAGTCCCAGGCGCCGCCGATGCTGTGCCAGATATCGTCGGTCAGTTCGCCGTCCGGCTTCTTGCACTCGCTGCACAGCGTGCGCACCAGGCGCTGCGCCATGATGCCGATCAGCGTCGCCTCCAGCAGGTAGTAGGGCACGCCCAGCTCCAGCAGCCGCATCACGGCCGACGGCGCGTCGTTGGTGTGCAGCGTCGACAGCACCAGGTGGCCCGTCAGCGCGGCCTGGATCGCCATCTCGGCGGTGGCCAGGTCGCGGATCTCGCCGACCATGATGATGTCCGGATCCTGCCGCATCAGCGCGCGCACGCCGTCGGCGAAGGACAGCTCGATCCCGGGTTGCACCTGCATCTGGTTGAAGGCAGGTTCCACCATCTCGATCGGGTCTTCCACCGTGCAGACGTTGACCTCCGGCGTGGCCAGCGCCTTGAGCGTGGTGTACAGCGTGGTGGTCTTGCCGGAGCCGGTCGGCCCGGTCACCAGGATGATGCCGTGCGGGCGCGCGGTCAGCGCGTCCCAGCGCTGGGCGTCGTCGGGCGGGAAGCCCAGTTCCGGCAGGGTCTTGACCACCACCTCGGGATCGAAGATGCGCATCACCAGTTTTTCGCCGAAGGCGGTCGGCAGCGTCGACAGGCGCAGTTCGATTTCCTGGCCGCCGGCGGTGCGGGTCTTGATGCGGCCGTCCTGCGGGCGGCGCTTCTCGATCACGTCCATGCGTCCCAGCAGCTTGATGCGCGCGGTCATCGCGATCATCACCACCGCCGGCACCTGGTACACCTGGTGCAGCACGCCGTCGATGCGGAAGCGGATCGCCGCCATGTCGCGCTTGGGCTCGAGGTGGATGTCCGAGGCGCGCTGCTCGAACGCGTACTGCCACAGCCAGTCGACGATGTTGATCACATGCTGGTCGTTGGCGTCGACCTGCTTGTTGGTCTTGCCCATCTCGACCAGCTGCTCGAAGTTGTTGCGCAGCGCCAGGTCGTTGGTGTTGGATTTGTTGGCCTTCTTGATCGACTTGGCTAGGCTGAAGAACTGCGTGATGTACTGCGCGATGTCGAGCGGGTTGGCGATCACGCGGCGTATCGTGCGGCGCGAGATCTTGGCGATCTCCGCCTCCCATTCGACCGCGTAGGGATCGGCGGTGGCCACCACCAGCGTGTCGCCGCTGATCTCCAGCGGCAGGATGTTGAAGCGCGCCGCGTAGCTGGCCGACATGACGTCGGCCACGCGGGTGAAGTCGATCTTCAGCGGGTCGATGCGGGTGAAGGCCAGGCCGGTGCGCGCGGCCAGCCATTCGCACAGCGCGTCCAGCGTGAGCAGCTTGTGCGGCGGCTGGGCCGACAGCAGCTTGCCATGCGCCACCGCGCACAGCGGGTGCATGGGGCCGACGGCGTTCTTCAGGATGCCCTGGCTGTGCGCGTACAGTTCCTTGACTTCGGCCTTGCGTATCATGCCGTCGGCCAGCAGCCAGGAGTAGATCTGTTGCAGATCGAGCGGACCCGCTTTGGCGGGCGGCGTGACGGTAGTTGCGGACGTTGCGGACATCGTGCCACTTTCAAAAGTTGGCAGCGGAACGGCCCGCCGCCGCATTACCTTCGCTTGCTTTGCTTACTTCACTGCCAGGCCCTTGACCCAGGTCTTGGCCGGCAGCTTGGTGTCGGCGGTGATCTGCGCCGCGCGCGCCGCCAGCGCCTCCAGGTCGATGGCGCGTTTGCGCTTGAAGGCGATCGCCACCACGTTACCATCATGTACCGGCGGCAGGCAAATGACTTGCTCGAACGCGAAATTCATCGCCTTGATGTTGCGCGCATAGCTCGGATGGTCGCCGAACAGGTTGACCGTCATGATGCCGTCGTCGGCCAGGCAGGCGTTGCAGGACTGGTAGAACTCGGCGCTGTCGAGCACCGGGCCGCGAGCGGTGGCGTCGTACAGGTCCACCTGCAGCACGTCCAGCAGGCCGGCGTTGGCTTCGTCGTTGACGTAGTCGAGCGCGTCCATTTCCACCACGCGCAGGCGCTCGTCGTTGTCGGGCAGCTTGAACATCGAGGCGCAGATCGTGATCACCGACGGATTGAGCTCGACGGCGGTGACGGCCGCCTCGGGGAAGGTGACGTAGCAGAACTTGGTCAGCGTAGCCGTGCCCAGGCCCAGCTGGGCGATCTGCGCCGGCTTGTCCAGCCACAGCATCCACGCCATCATCTGTTGCGCGTATTCCAGTTCCGGCCAGTTCGGCTTGCGGATGCGCATCGCGCCCTGCACCCATTCCGTGCCGAAGTGCAGGTAGCGCACGCCGTCCTGCTCCGACAGGGTCACCGGCGCATATTTGGGTTTGCGGGCCGGGCGGGAGGATTCTTCTTTTTCGATGGATTTTCGTTTGATCAACATGGGGTGGGGGCAAAAGCAGCGGGCGACAGGAGGTGAAGCCGCATTATCCCGCGATGCCTTACGGCAAAGCAAGCCTGAAAACGACACTGCCGGTCATCGGACCGGCAGTGCTGGGGAGAAGCGGGGGATTAACGCTGCATCGGCTCGACGACCACGCGCAGGCGCACGCGCTCGCCCGGATCGTAGGACATCACGCTGGTGTAGTTGCGGCCGCGATAGTCGTAGGTGACTTCATAGCCGGAGGTGCGCGATTCCCAGTGGTCGACGGTGCGGCACTGTTTCACTTGCTGTTCCTGCACGCCGCCGCTGTTGGGCGTGTTGGCGTTGTCGACGCGGTCGCCGACGACGGCGCCGGCGATGGCGCCCGCTGCGGTCGCGACCGAGCGGCCGGTGCCGCCGCCGACCTGGTTACCGGCCAGACCGCCGATCAGGCCGCCGATGATGGCGCCGCCGACGCCGCGCTGCGGCGCGGGTTGCTGGACCTGCACGTATTCGGTGCGGCACTCCTGGCGCGGACGGTTGATCTGCTCCACTTGCGGGGTCACGCGAACGACCCGGCCGAAATCTTCGAAATCGGCAGCTTGAGCTTGAGCGGCGAAGGGCAGGGCGCCTACGCACAGTACGGATGCGATCAGTTTGGCTTGCAAGTTCATTTGGTACCTCGTTTCAGTTGGGATGTCTGGGGTTGGCATGTCAGGGATTCTGATATGGCATGGTAGGTATGGTAATCCCGCCGCCAGGCCATAACTAGTGCTAATCAAGTATCTGTGGCAACAAATTGTAACAGCGATCACAAATGGCCGTGCTGCGGCCCGGAGGGGGAAATGTGCCGATTTGACCCCTAAAACCCCGATAAAATGTTCTGTTTTTAACAAATATTGCGTGAGCCATCACATTCGTATTGATCTGGGAGGAACAACACGTTACCCTAATATGCGTATGGGATTCGAGAAACATATTGAATCAGCCATGGCGAACGCAGACCAGTTTGCCGTGTAAAGTGGACAGGTGCTCAAATTATTTACTCTTTAATTCACAAAATAGGCACGCTCGACAATAAAGTGGACACACCGTACATACCAGGTCAGATTGAGGGAAACACGAGTTTGCTAATGACCGTGCCGCCCAACCTCGTGCAATCGATCCGCGCCTTCCGCGTGGTGGAACTGCAGGAAGAAGCGGCCCGCCTCGGACATCACTTCCTGTACGCGCACTGCATCGCGGGCGCGACCAAGCAGCAAGTCCTGGGCATCATTGCCGAGTCGTTCCTGTTCCCAAAGGGTATAGGCAAGAATTTCGATGGTTTGCGGACAACATTGACCGAAACCATGGCCGGCGCCGGCACCCAGGAGGGTTTCCTGGTGGTGCTGGAGCAACTGCCCAATACCCAGAAATTTGACAAGGAAGCACGGGAAACCCTGCTGGATGTTTTCCGCGACGCTGCCGATTACTGGGCCGACAAGAAAGTCCCGTTCCGGGTATTTTACTCCTTCGAGTAAGCCCGCACTCCCTCCCGCGCCAGCGTAGGAGCGGGCGCGCTGCGCCCCGGGCTGCCCTGCTGCATTGCAACAAATCTTGTTCAGTTGTAGTCCCGACTGCCTGAACAAGGTACAATGTCGGCCTATGAAAAACATCGTCATCCTGATTTCCGGTCGCGGCAGCAATATGGAAGCGGTGGTCCGCGCGGCGCAGGCCGAGCGCTGGCCCGCCCGGATTGCCGCCGTCATCAGCAACCGCGCCGACGCCTCCGGGCTGGCGTTCGCTGCCGAACACGGGATTCCGACGGCCGTTGTGGCCAACAAGGATTACGCCAGCCGCGCCGAGTTCGACGCCGCCCTGCAAACCGTGATCGACGGCTTCCAGCCCGATCTGGTGGTGCTGGCCGGCTTCATGCGGATCTTGACGGAGCAGTTTGTCGCGCATTACGCCGGCCGCATGCTCAACATCCATCCTTCGCTGTTGCCGCTGTTCCCCGGCCTGGCGACCCACGCGCAGGCGCTGGCCGCCGGCGTGGCCGAGCATGGGGCGACGGTGCATTTCGTGACGGCCGAACTCGATCACGGGCCGATGGTGGCGCAAGCCGCCGTGCCCGTGTTGCCCGACGATACGGTCGAAACCCTGTCCGCCCGCGTGCTGCAGCAGGAGCATGTGATTTATCCGCGGGCGATACGCTGGTTTGTCGAAGGCAGGTTGACGATAGCGCAGGGCGCGGTCCACGTGGACCACACACAGTAAAACTAACCAAGGATTTCCATGAGATTGCCACCAGCGATACTCGCCAACGCCGAAGAAGTGTTGCGCGAGATTTTGCGCTTTGCCGCGCCGGCCGACACCACCCTGTCGCGCTATTTCAAAGACCACCATCGCCTGGGCGGCCGTGAGCGCGGCGCCATCGCCGAGTGCATCTACAACGTGCTGCGCAACAAATCGTTTTATACCGATTTCTCCGAAGCGGGTGGCGGCGCCACCATGCGCCGCCTGACCCTGCTGGGCATGGCGGACGCGGTCGGCGTCGAGTCGCTGGGCGGGCTGACCGAGGACGAGGTGTCCTGGGTCGAGCGCATCCTGCAGATCGACCGCAAGGTGATGCACAAGTCGAGCCGCTCGAACATGCCGAAGTGGCTGTTCGACAAGCTGGTCGAGCAGATGGGCGAGGAAGAAACGCTGGCGCTGGCCGACGGCATGAATTCGCCGGCGCCGCTGGACCTGCGCGTGAACGCCATGAAGGCGACCCGCGAGGACGTGGCGGCCAAGCTGCTGGAAGCGCCGATCCGCAGCACGCCGACGCCGTTCGCGCCGCTGGGCCTGCGCGTGCTGCAAAAGCCTGCGCTGCAGAACCTGCCGCTGTTCAAGGAAGGCCATATCGAGGTGCAGGACGAGGGCAGCCAGATCCTGTCGGCCATCGTCGGCGCCAAGCGCGGCGAGATGGTGGTGGACTTCTGCGCCGGCGCCGGCGGCAAGACGCTGGCGCTGGGTGCGACCATGCGCAACACCGGCCGCCTGTACGCCTTCGACGTGTCGGAGAAGCGTTTGGCCAAGCTCAAGCCGCGCCTGGCGCGCAGCGGCCTGTCCAATGTGCATCCGGTGCAGATCGCGCATGAGCGCGACGCCAAGATCAAGCGCCTGGCCGGCAAGATCGACCGCGTGCTGGTCGACGCGCCGTGCTCGGGCCTGGGCACCCTGCGCCGCAATCCGGACGTCAAGTGGCGCCAGCAGCCGAGCGCGATCGGCGAACTGCAGGTCAAGCAGGCCGCCATCCTGGACGGCGCGGCCCGCCTGCTCAAGGGCGGCGGCCGCCTGGTGTACGCCACCTGCAGCTTCCTGGACGACGAGAACGACTTCATCGCCAAGCAGTTCCTGGATACCCATCCGGACTTCGAACTGGTGCCGATGAACAAGGTGCTGGCCGAACAGCGCATCGAGCTGGAGATGGGCGACTACCTGAAGCTGCTGCCGCACAAGCACCAGACCGACGGCTTCTTTGCCGCCGTGTTCGAGCGCAAGCCGATGGCCAAGAAGGCCGTCGTCAAGGATGAAGAGGAAGCCGCCGACGAGTAAGCGGCTGCACGACTCATCGCAAAAGGCCGGGGTTCCGGCCTTTTTTACGTTAATCTACTCACCTTTGCCATCACGCCCAGCACTTATGACCCAGCAACAAACTCTGCTCAATCTGATCGACGACTTTACCGGCGACCTGCAGGACCCAGGCAGGCTCTGGCAACTTGCCGCCATCCTCGGCTCGGTGGTCCTGGGCTGGGGGCTGGCGCGGCTGCTGAAGAGGCGCTTCGGCCGTCAGGAAACGCATACCGGCGTGCTGGGCTTCGGCGTCGAGAGTTTCGGCCGCGTGATGGCGCCGCTGGCCGTGGTCTGCCTGCTGGCCCTGTCGCGGCTGGTGCTCGTCAAATATCATTTCCACGTCAACATGCTCAAGCTGGCCTTGCCGATCTTCGGCTCGCTGGCCGTGATCCGTTTCGCGGTCTACCTGCTGCGGCGCGTGTTTGCGCGGCATGGCCAGGTCAGCGCCAACATGCTGGCCTTCGAGAAGGTGTTCCAGCTGTTGGTGTGGTTGGCGTTCGTGCTGTACATCACCGGATTCGGCGACGATGTGCTGGCCTACCTGGAAAGCATTGTCCTGCCGATCGGCAAATACAAGGTGTCGGTGGCCGATATCCTGCAGGCGACCGTCTCGGTGATCGTGCTGCTGATGCTGGCGCTGTGGGCCGGCGCCGCGCTGGAAGAACAGCTGATGAAGGTGCAGGGCATGCACACCAATCTGCGCGTGGTGGTGTCGCGCACGGCGCGTGCGCTGCTGATCCTGGTGGCGGTGCTGATGAGCTTGTCGCTGGTGGGCATCGACCTGACCGTGCTGTCGGTGTTTGGCGGCGCGCTCGGCGTCGGGCTGGGCTTGGGCTTGCAGAAGATCGCCAGCAACTATGTGTCCGGCTTTGTTATTTTGCTGGACCGTAGCCTGACCATTGGCGACATGATCACGGTCGATAAATACAGCGGTCGCGTGACGCAAATCAACACCCGCTACACCGTGCTGCAAGGCCTGGACGGCGTGGAATCCATCGTGCCGAACGAGATGCTGGTGTCGGGCGCGGTGCAGAACTCTTCGCTGTCGAGCAGCATGTTGTGGATTTCAACCGAGGTCTCGGTGGCCTACGATACCGATGTCGACCGGGTACTCAAACTGCTGGAAGAGGCCGCGCTGACGGTAAACCGCGTGCTGAAGGAAGGCAACCTGCCATCGGCGCAGCTGCTGAAGTTTGGTGCGGACGGGCTGGACCTGCGGCTGGGCTTCTGGATCAACGACCCCCAGAACGGCCGTGGCGGCGTGATCTCGGACGTCAACCGCGCGATCTGGCGCGCGCTCAAGGAGAACAATATCTCCGTCCCATTCCCGCAACGGGAGATGCGCATACTTGGCCCTGTGCCGGAGCAATTTGCCGCGCCGGAAAGCACGACCGTGCCGAAGAAAACGGCAGTGACTGACGGAAATCCTTCCGCAAATCACGTTTAATTCAGCGTACAATGAAGCCCAAGAGTAATACTGACGGACTTCCTGCGCCTGTTGGAAACGCAATATTGTCGGAACGACCGTAGAGCGAGACACGCCCACTTTGGAGTAGTAATGATTTTTAGTTTATACGATGTACTGGATTTTTTGGCCAACGGCGTCACCCGACTCACCGCATGGCAAGTATTTTTCTATACGCTGGTGGTCACGCACATCACCATCGCCAGCGTCACCATTTACCTGCACCGCCACCAGGCGCACCGCGCGCTGGAGCTGCACGCCATTCCGAGCCATTTCTTCCGCTTCTGGCTGTGGCTGACCACCGGCCAGGTGACCAAGGAATGGGCGGCGATCCACCGCAAGCACCACGCCAAATGCGATACCGAGGAAGATCCGCACAGCCCGGTTACCCGCGGCATCAAGAAAGTTTTCTGGCAAGGCGCCGAGCTGTATCGCGCTGAATCGAAGAACCTGGAAACCATGGAGAAGTATGGCCATGGCACGCCGACCGACTGGATCGAGCGCAACCTGTACACCCGCTTCAGCTGGCAAGGTGTGGCTGCGCTGCTGGTGATCAACGTCATCCTGTTCGGCGTGATCGGCATCACCGTGTGGGCCGTGCAGATGATGTGGATTCCTGTGACGGCGGCCGGCATCATCAACGGCATCGGCCACTACTGGGGCTACCGCAACTACGATTGTTCCGACGCCGCGACCAACATCATTCCGCTCGGCATCCTGATCGGCGGCGAAGAGTTGCACAACAACCACCACACCTTCGCCACCTCGGCCAAGCTGTCGTCGAAGTGGTATGAGTTCGACATCGGCTGGGGCTATATCCGCGCGCTGGAAATGATGGGCCTGGCCAAGGTCAAGAAACGCGCGCCGGAGCCGAAGTTCGCCAAAGGCAAGGTGGAAGCCGACTTCGACACGCTGCAATCGGTGATCGCCAACCGCTATGACGTGATGGCCAAGTACGCCAAGTCGGTCAAGCATGCGTGGAAAGAAGAGTTCGAGCACCTGAAGGACAAGGCCCAGCTGGAGGCACGTTTCCTGAAGTCGTCGCGCAAGCTGCTGCAGCGCGAGCCGGGCAAGCTGGAAGCGCCGCAGCAGCAACAGCTGGTGGAACTGTTCCAGCACAGCAAGGCGCTGGAAACCATGCACAATATGCGCGTGGAACTGGGCGTGATCTGGGAGCGTTCGCACTTCACCCGCGACCAGCTGCTGCACAAGCTGCAAGACTGGTGCAACCGCGCGGAAGCGTCGGGCATCAAGTCGCTGCAAGACTTCTCGCTCCGCCTGCGCAGCTACGCATAAGAAAGTATTGATACAATTGAACGGCCCCGAATCTTCGGGGCCGTTTTTCATTCAAGGAGCAATATGCGATTGCGAACTTATCTGGCGGCCCTGATGCTGACCTTGCCGCTGTGCGGCGCGCATGCCGCCGACTGGACCGTGCGCTTTGACGGCGCCGGGCCGCTGAAAATCGGCATGCGTTTCGATGCCGTCAATAAAGTGCTGGGCGATCACATGGAACGCACGCCGAAGGAGCTACGCGGCTCACCGAATTGCTTCCAGCTAGAGCCGGCGCGCCAGCCTGGTTTGTTGCTGATGTTTGTCGGCGACGTGTTGAAGCGGGTGGACGTGATGGAGGAGGGCATCTCAACCGAGCGGGGCATCGGCCTGGGCGACCCGGTGGAAAAGATACGGCAAGTCTACGGCGAGGCGGTAACGTCGGCGCCACAGGCCTACGACGACAGCGAGCAGACCCTGACCGTCAAGGCTGGCGGCGGGCAGTATGCGATCCGTTTCGACACCAGCAAGGGCAAGGTCGGCGCGATCTACGCCGGTGCCTGGAAGGAAGTGCAGTACATCGAAGGCTGCCTGTAAAAGAAAAAAGCCGCTGAGCTGATGCTGAGCGGCTTTTTTGCGAGAAGCGAAGATCGGATTACTTGATCTTGGTTTCTTTGAACATGACGTGCTTGCGAGCTTTAGGATCGAACTTCATGATCTCCATTTTAGCTGGCGTAGTACGCTTGTTCTTGGTGGTGGTGTAGAAGAAACCCGTACCTGCGGTCGATTCCAGTTTGATTTTGTCGCGGCCAGTTTTTGCCATGGTAGCTCCCTAATTAGACTTTTTCGCCACGGGCGCGCATGTCGGCCAGTACGGCATCGATGCCGACTTTGTCGATTACGCGCAGACCAGCGTTGGACAGACGCAGGGAGACCCAGCGGTTTTCAGATTCAACAAAAATACGACGGTTCTGCAGGTTAGGCAGGAAACGACGTTTGGTTTTGTTGTTTGCGTGGGAAACATTGTTGCCGACCATCGGCTTCTTCCCAGTAACTTGGCAAACACGTGCCATAACGCACTCCTTAAAAGACATTCCACAATTGGAAAAACAAGAGTATATCCAAAAAACTCAGCTTTTTCAATGACTTGTGAAAAACAATTGTGTCTTGAATATCTGAAAAAATTTAACAATTGTGAATCCGCTCGTAAACCCTTGAGCCCATAGGGGTAAACTCATAGCTGGCCGTGCTCGGCAAACGAGTGAACCTGGTGGCCGGCCACCACAAAATGGTCGAGGATGCGGATATCCACCAGCGCCATGGCCTGCACCAGCGCCCGCGTCAGCAGCAGGTCCGATTCGCTGGGGTCGGGCGTGCCTGAGGGGTGGTTGTGCGCCAGCATGATGCTGGCCGCGTTGCACGCCAGCGCCGCCTTCACCACTTCCCTAGGATAGACACTGGTATGCGTCAGGGTGCCCCGAAACATTTCACGGACTTCGATCAGGCGGTTCTTCACGTCCAGGAACAGGACGTGGAAGGATTCGCAGGCATGGCCGCGGAACAGGATGCGCAGGTATTCCTTGACCGCCTTGGGCGAGCCCAGCGCCTGTCCGCTCTTGATTTCCTCCAGCATGGCGCGCCGCGCCAGTTCCATCACTGCCTGCAACTGGGCGAACTTGGCCGGGCCGAGGCCGTTGATGGCGGAAAATTCCCGCAGGCTGGCCCCGAACAATCCTTGCAGTGAGCCAAAATGGTGCACCATCTCCTGTCCCAGTTGCACCGCATCCTTGCCGGGCACGCCGATGCGCAGGAAGATGGCCAGCAACTCGGCATCCGTCAGCGCGGTGGCGCCTTCGCGTATCAGGCGCTCGCGCGGGCGGCGCTCCAACGGCCAGTCCAGGATGGGCATGGGGGTCTCCGGTAATCGTTCTGCAGTCGATTATCGGCGCGCCGGCGCGGGCGGTACTAACCCTGCTCAAAGGCGCAGGAAAAGCTTCTTCCGGTAGAGCGTCAGCAGCAGCGTGCCCAGCACCACCACCAGCCCGGCGGAGTAGGTGACCGAGGCGATGCGGGCGTCCGCGATCAGCCCGCCCAAGCCGCGCGCGAGGCTGTCATGCCAGGATTGCCCGGCGTTCAGCGGCAATTGCAGCACGCAGTCAAGCAGGCTGATGGCGACAAAGGCCAGCGTGGCGTTGGCGCCGAACGCCAGGATGACGCTGGCGCCGGCTGTCGCGTGCCGCAGCAGCACCAGCGCCAGCAGCGAAAAGCCCGAGGACAGCAGGGCGAAGCTCGGCGTCCAGATCTTCTTGACCACGGGCAGCAAGGGGCCCAGCGCGAAGCCGGCCACCAGCAGCACCACGGCGGCCAACGCCAGCCGGAGCCAGGCATCGCCGCCACGGTGCAGCACCAGTCCCGCCGCCAGCCCGGCCAGCACGTTGACCAGCGCGCCCGCGGTCGACAGCAGGCCCTCGGGCTCGTACGTGACCTGGCCGTTGGTCAGGCCGTAGGGCCACAGGTGATTGATGCCGAGCACGGCGCGGTCGATCACCGCCGGCAGCGAGTGGACGGAGTCAAAGCAGGCGCGGCCGCAACCGGGCGCGTCCCAGGCCAGCAACAGGGCGCCGTAGGCCGCCGCCACGGCCGCGGCGGCCACCAGCACTGGGCGCAGCGGCAGCTGGAAGCCGTCCGCCGTGCGCCGGCCCAGCGCCAGGGCCAGCGCGCCGGCGGCCAGGTAGCAGATGCCGATGCGTTGCAGGATGCCCATCAGCCGCACGTGCGCGAAGTCAAACGAGGGCAGCAGGTTCAGCGCCAGTCCGAGCAGGAACAGCGCGGCCGAGCGCCGCGCCAGGTAGGCCAGCACTTCGGCGGCGGGGCGGCCACCGGCGCGCTTGAGCAGCGAATAGGGCATGGCCGCGCCCACGCAGAACAGGAAACTGGGGAAGATCATGTCGGCCAGCGCGAAGCCTTGCCAGTCGGCGTGGGTCAGCACGCGGAAGCGGTGGTCCCAGTCGCCGGCGTAGGCGACCAATATCATGCCGATGACGGCCAGTCCACGCAGCATATCAATAGCGGCAACCCGCTGACGGGGCTGTATTTCCATGATCTTCCTTTCGGTGGCCGGAAAACGTTACGAATATGCCGATGAAAACGTTTTCAGTCAATCCTTTGCGCACTTGGCGGGCGCCGGCGGCAAGGTGGCTTACAATAGCGGTTTTGCCAGCTCAACGAATCTCACGTCATGTCTAACGCGCAACCTGCCGTCGTCACCCAGTCGGCCTATCTCACCCTTCACTACCGCCTGGCCTCGCTGGACGGCACCGATATCGTCACCACTTTCAACGGCAACCCCGCCACGCTGATGCTGGGCCAGGGCCAGCTGGCGCCGGTGCTGGAGGAACTGTTGATCGGTCTGCCCGAAGGCACGCACAAGACCTTCGACCTGGAGCCGGGCGTCGGCTTCGGCCCGCGCAATCCGGAACTGGTGCGCGAAGTCACCCGCGCCACGCTGGACGAGAACTCCATGCCGGGCGCCGACTATAAAGTGGGCGACCTGGTCGACTTCGCCGCGCCGGGCGGCGGCCGCTTCGCCGGCATCCTGCGGGAGCTGGGCGACGAAACCTGCCTGTTCGACTTCAACCACCCGCTGGCCGGCCAGCCGCTGAAATTCGAAGTCCAACTCATTTCCGTGCTGTGAGGAAGTCATGAGCGATAAAGAAATCCTGTTGGCCCAGCCGCGCGGCTTTTGCGCCGGCGTCGACCGCGCCATTGAAATCGTCGAGCGCGCGCTGACCCAGTTCGGCGCGCCCATCTATGTGCGCCACGAGATCGTGCACAACGCCTACGTGGTGGAAGACCTGCGCAGCAAGGGCGCCATCTTCATCGAGGACCTGGACGACGTCCCGGCCGGCAATACGCTGGTGTTCTCGGCGCACGGCGTGTCCAAGGCGGTGCGGGCGGAAGCGGAATCGCGCGGCCTGAGCATCTTTGACGCGACCTGCCCGCTGGTGACCAAGGTGCATGTGGAAGTGGCCAAGATGCGCAAGCAGGGTTGCGAGATCATCATGATCGGCCACGACGGCCACCCGGAAGTCGAAGGCACGATGGGCCAGACGGAAGAGGGCATGTACCTGGTCGAGACGGTGGCCGACGTGGCCAAGCTGAACGTCACCAAGCCCGAGCAACTGGCGTATGTTTCCCAGACCACGTTGTCGGTGGACGACACCGCCGACATCATCGAGGCGCTGAAGCGCAAGTATCCGGCGATCATCGAGCCGAAGAAGGGCGATATCTGCTACGCCACCACCAACCGCCAGGAAGCGGTGAAGTTCATGGCGCCGCAAGTGGAGCTGTTGATCGTGGTCGGCAGCCCGAACAGTTCCAATTCCAACCGCCTGCGCGAAGTGGCGGAAAAGAAGGGCACGCCCGCCTACATGGTCGACAACGCCACGCAGATCGATCCGCTCTGGCTGGAAGGCAAGGTGCGCGTGGGGGTCACCGCTGGTGCATCGGCGCCCGAGGTGTTGGTGCAAGCGGTCATCGATCGCCTGAAGGAATTGGGCGCGCGCAGCGTGCGCACGCTCGACGGCGTGCAGGAAGCCGTCACTTTCCCGTTGCCCAAGGGCCTGGACGGACAAAAAGCCATACCAGGCGGGAGCGCGGTTTAACCAGTTTCTGGATGAAACGGAATTTAATTCCGCGTTTTCCCGTTATTCCGCAGTTAGTTTTTCCGAAATCTCGTTATCATTGCCTCGCTCTCAAAAAGTTGTCGTTTCGGCTTATAAATGCGAGGGCGGTACGCAGGAGACGAATATCGGTTCAGGCACGGAATTTGCATCGTGAACGCGTAGTCAACGGCGGCACTACGGAGACTTTACTCCGGGTGCCGTTTTTGTTACTTGAACCGGTTGTGCAGGCAAAACTAAAAAGTAAAGGCACTCTTCATGGATACTTTTATCCAACAAATTATTAACGGACTGGTGCTTGGCAGCATGTACGCCCTGGTCGCGCTGGGCTACACCATGGTGTACGGTGTGTTGAACCTGATTAACTTCGCGCACGGCGACGTGCTGATGATCGGCGCCATGACCGGCCTGACCATCCTCAAATACCTCAACGAATACGCGCCGGACCTGCCGGGCTACGTCAAGCTGGCGATCGCCATCGCCGGCGCCATCCCGGTCTGCATGGCGGTCAATGTCCTGATCGAGCGCGTGGCCTACCGCCGGCTGCGCAACGCGCCGCGCCTGGCGCCGCTGATCACCGCCATCGGCGTCTCGATCCTGCTGCAAACCTTCGCCATGATGATCTGGGATCGCAATCCGCTGCCCTTCCCGCAACTGCTGTCGTCGGAGTCGGTCAAGGTGGGCGGCGCGCTGATTACGCAGACCCAGGTGTTGTTGCTGGCGCTGGCGGTGCTGTCGATGACCGGCCTGGTTTTGCTGGTGGAAAAAACCAAGATGGGCCGCGCCATGCGCGCCACGGCCGAAAACCCGCGCGTCGCCGGCCTGATGGGCGTCGACTCGAACAAGATCATCGTCGCCACGTTCGCGCTGGGCGCCGCGCTGGCGGCCCTGGCCGGCGTGATGTGGGGTGCCAACTATGCGTCGATCTCGTTCTCCATGGGCTTCGTGCCGGGCCTGAAGGCGTTCTCGGCCGCTGTGCTGGGGGGTATCGGCAATATCTACGGCGCGATGATAGGCGGTATCGTGCTGGGCCTCGTTGAAAGCCTGGGCGCCGGCTACATCGGCGAAATCACGGGCGGCTTCCTCGGCAGCCACTACCAAGACATCTTTGCCTTCGTCGTGCTGATCCTGGTGCTGACGGTGCGCCCGTCCGGCATCATGGGCGAGCGCGTCGCGGACCGCGCGTAAGAAAGGACTATCATGGCTATCTTGAATTTCGACCTTGCCCGCAATCCGCGCAAGACCTACGCCAGCCTGGCGGTACTGGTGATCGGCTTGCTGATCTTCCCGTTCCTGGCCGCGCCGTTCGGCAATTCCTGGGTACGCATTGTCGATGTTGCGCTGCTGTTCATCATGCTGGCGCTGGGCTTGAACATCGTGGTCGGCTTTGCCGGCCTGCTTGACCTGGGCTACATCGCGTTCTATGCGGTGGGGGCTTACATGACGGGCCTGCTGGCCTCGCCGCAGTTCGCGACCCTGCTGGAATCGATGATCAATGAATACCCGACCGTCGGCAACGCGCTGGTCGCCATCATGGGCCCGGATATCCAGCAGAACGGCATCCACCTGTCGGTCTGGGTGATCGTGCCGCTGGCCGCCGCGCTGGCCGGCCTGTTCGGCGCCATCCTCGGCGCCCCGACGTTGAAGCTGCGCGGCGACTACCTGGCCATCGTGACGCTGGGCTTCGGCGAGATCATCCGCATCTTCATGAACAACCTGAACGAGCCGATCAACTTTACCAACGGCCCGCAGGGGATCAACATGATCGACCCGATCCGGGTGTTCGGCGTCAACCTGGCGGGCGAGGCGGGTTCGCGCGCCAACGTGGTGATCGGCGGCTTTTCCATGCCGTCGGTGAACGCCTACTACTTCCTGTTCCTGTTCCTGTGCGTGGCGATCGTGTTCGTCACCACGCGCCTGCAGCACTCGCGCCTGGGCCGTGCCTGGGTCGCGATCCGCGAGGACGAGATCGCCGCCAAGGCGATGGGCATCAATACCCGCAATGTCAAGCTGCTGGCGTTCTCGATGGGCGCCTCGTTCGGCGGCATCGCCGGCGCGATGTTCGCGTCGTTCCAGGGTTTCGTCTCGCCGGAGTCGTTTTCGCTGACAGAGTCGATCGCCGTGCTGGCGATGGTGGTGCTGGGCGGTATCGGCCATATTCCCGGCGTGATCCTGGGCGGGGCCTTGCTGGCTGCGCTGCCGGAGGTGTTGCGCTACGTCGTCGAGCCGGTGCAGCAGCAACTGTTCGGCCACGTCTATATCGAGGCCGAGGTGATGCGTCAATTGCTGTACGGCCTGGCCCTGGTGCTGATGATGCTGATCCGCCCGGCCGGCCTGTGGCCCGCGCCCAAGCATGAGGACCGTCCCGACGGCGATTCCGACACCAAAGATCAATCGTCCGGCACCATGGCGGCCTGAGGAAAGCATACATGAGCGAACAAGTCATTCTCAACATCGCCGGCGTCAACAAGCGCTTCGGCGGCTTGCAGGCGCTGACCGATGTCGGCATCAAGATCATGAAGGGCCAGATCTATGGCCTGATCGGCCCGAACGGCGCCGGCAAGACCACCTTCTTCAACGTCATCACCGGCCTGTACCAGCCGGACACCGGCACCTTCGAGCTGGCCGGCAAGCCGTATTCGCCGTCCGCGCCGCATGAGGTGGCCAAGGCCGGCATCGCCCGCACCTTCCAGAACATCCGCCTGTTCGGCGAGATGACCGCGCTGGAAAACGTCATGGTCGGGCGCCACGTGCGCTCGCACCAGGGCGTGTTCGGCGCCGTGTTCCGCCACAAGGCGGCGCGCGAAGAGGAGGCGGCGATCCGCAAGCGTGCGCAGGAGTTGCTGGACTTCGTCGGCATCGGCCAGTTCGCCAGCCGCACGTCGCGGTTCCTGTCGTACGGCGACCAGCGCCGGCTGGAGATCGCCCGCGCGCTGGCCACCGATCCGCAACTGCTGGCGCTCGATGAACCGGCGGCCGGCATGAACGCCACCGAGAAGCTGGCGCTGCGCGAGCTGCTGGTCAAGATCAAGAACGAAGGCAAGACCGTGCTGCTGATCGAGCACGACGTCAAGATGATGATGGGCCTGTGCGACCGGCTGATGGTGCTGGAATACGGCAAGCCAATCGCCGAGGGGCTGCCGGCGGAAATACAAAGCAATCAGGCGGTTATCGACGCCTACCTGGGAGGATCGCACTAATGGGCGACAATGTTCTTAAAGTATCGGGACTGAAAGTCGCGTACGGCGGCATCAAGGCCGTCAAAGGCATCGATCTGGAAGTGAACAAGGGCGAGCTGGTCGCCTTGATCGGCGCCAACGGCGCCGGCAAGACCACCACCTTGAAAGCCATCACCGGCACGCTGCCGCCGTGCAAGGTCGAGGGCACGGTCACCTATCAGGGCGAATCGCTGAAGGGCAGCAAGTCCTTCCACTTGGTCGAGAAGAAGCTGGCCATGGTGCCGGAAGGGCGGGGCGTGTTCACCCGCATGTCGATCCACGAAAACCTGATGATGGGCGCCTATACCCGCGACGACAAGGCTGGCATCGATGCCGACATCGCCAAGTGGTTCGACGTGTTCCCGCGCCTGAAGGAGCGGGCGGCGCAGATGGCTGGCACGCTGTCGGGCGGCGAGCAGCAGATGCTGGCGATGGCGCGCGCGCTGATGTCACATCCCGAGCTGCTGCTGCTGGACGAGCCGTCGATGGGCCTGTCGCCGATCATGGTCGAGAAGATTTTCGAAGTGATCCGCAACGTCTCGAAAGAGGGCATCACGATCCTGCTGGTGGAGCAGAACGCCAAGCTGGCGCTGCAGGCCGCGCACCGCGGCTACGTCATGGATTCCGGCAACATCACCATGACCGGCAACGCCAAGGACATGCTGGACGACCCGCGCGTCAAAGCCGCCTACCTCGGCGAGTAATCGGGCGAAAAAAAACCGTGTAGCTTGCGACGATCTGGAGCGTCGCAGGCACACACGGTGTTTTGAAGAAACCGGCGCCCTACCGCGCCGGTATTCCTTGATTACTTCTTGGCTGGAGCAGCTTTCGCGGCAGCGGCGGTGAACTGGTTCACGGCCGAGGTCAGGTTCGATTCGATCGACTCGACAGCCTGCTTGGCGGTCTTGGCGAACTGCTCGTAACCGGCGTTGGCGTTGCCGATGGCCGATTTCAGGATGGCGACGGCGTTTTCCGAACCAGCTGGGGCGTTCTTGCTGACTTCTTCCACCAGCGAGATGACTTTGCGGTTGGTTTCAGCGATCTGGGTTTCAGCAGCTTTGCTGAATTCAGCGCCGGTGCTCGAAGCGATGGTCGCCAGGTGACGGCCGTAAGCGATGGTTTTTTCTGCGCTAGGCTGGGCTTGTGCCGAAGCCAGCGAGAAGAATTCTTGTGGATCTTTGGCCGACAGCAGTTGCTTGGTGGTGATCGACGACTCTTCCAGCGATGCCTTGGCGGCGGTCAGGTTCAGGTCAACGAACTTCTCCACGCCTTCGAAAGCCTTGTTGGTCAGGGCCGAGAAAATCGCGAATTGCGCTTCAAAGTTAGCTTTGGTCGCATTGGAAAATTGCTCAGGGATTGAAAACATTTAAATCTCCAGGAAAGTAGTCATTGATTAAGTACTGCTGTTTCTACAGCCGGTGAGAAACAGGCAATCCACGTTTCAGACCGAACAACAAATTGTGCAACGCAACAAACCCGATTTTACGGCCTTCAAAAATTAAGTCAAGCGATTTTTTGTGCGTTGCATCAAAGAACCGACTCTAGCCGGAAGAAAGCATTTCCCCAGGGAAAATGCCGCCTGGCCGGTGACGAAACCCCTGCCGTGATAGACTTGCATCCTGTCGAGTCGGCGCCGCAAACCGGCGCCGATTTCCTTTCAATTTGCAAGCAGGTTTGACCGGCTCACCCATGTCCAACACCTCCAGCGCCGCCGTACCCGTCAAACACGCTGCTTTCCTGTCGCCGCTGCCGCTGTTTTTCGTGCTGTTGTGGAGCAGCGGCTTCATCGTCGCCAAGTTCGGCCTGCCGTATGCGCCGCCGCTGACCTTCCTGGTGATGCGCTTCCTGGGCGTGTTGCTGTTCCTGGTGCCGGCTGTGTTGCTGCTGAAGGCGCCCTGGCCGCACGGCAAGATCTGGCAGATCGCGCTGGCCGGGCTGCTGGTGCAGGCCGGCTATCTGGTCGGCGTCTGGTGCGCCATCAAGCTCGGCATGCCAGCCGGCCTGTCGGCGCTGATCGTCGGCATGCAGCCCATCCTGACCGCCTTTGCCGCGCCGCTGATCGGCGAGCGGGTCCGGCCGCGGCAGTGGCTGGGGCTGGTCTTCGGCCTGGCCGGGGTGGGGCTGGTGGTGGCCGCCAAGATCAAGCTGACCGGCCTGCCGGTCGATGCCATCCTGCTGTGCGTGCTGGCGCTGCTGTCGATCACCGCCGGCACCCTGTACCAGAAGCGCCATTGCCCGCAGTTCGACCTGCGCACCGGCACCGTGATCCAGTTCGCCGCCTCGCTGGTGGTGGTGCTGCCGCTGGCGGTCTTTTTTGAAGGCCTGGGGCCGGACTTTGCTGCGGTGCAGTGGACGCCGCGCTTCATCGGCGCCTTGCTGTGGTCGGTGATGGGCCTGTCGATCGGCGCGATCTTCCTGCTGTTCGCGCTGATACGCCGCAGCGACGCCACACAAGTCACCAGCCTGCTGTACCTGACGCCGCCTACCACCGCGGTCATGGCCTGGCTGATGTTCGGCGAGGCTTTCAACGCCCTCGGCGTAGCGGGGATGGCGCTGGCGGTCACCGGTGTGATATTTGTAGTCAAGAAAACCAAATAAAGCGAGGCCCCATGATTTCCACTCCCGACCAGCAAGCGGTGGACGCCGCCATCACCAGCCGCCGTTCGATCCGCGCCTACCTGCCGCAGGCGGTGGCCCGCGAGGACGTCGCGCAGATCCTGCAGGTGGCGGCGCGGGCGCCGTCCGGCACCAACACCCAGCCGTGGAAGGTCTACGTGCTGGATGGCGAGCGCAAGCAACAGTTGTCGGCGGCGATCCTGGCCGCCCACAACGACCCCGAGCAAGCCAGACAGCACACCGAGGAATACGCCTACTATCCGCGCGAGTGGGTCTCGCCCTTCATCGAGCGCCGCCGCAAGGTGGGCTGGGACCTGTACGCGCTGCTGGGCCTGACGCGCGACAACAAGGCCGGCATGGCCGCGCAACATGGCCGTAACTATGAATTTTTTGGTGCGCCGGTGGGTCTCATCTTTACCATCGACCGCATCATGGAGCAGGGCTCCTGGCTGGACTACGGCATGTTCCTGCAAAACATCATGGTGGCGGCGCGGGCCAGGGGTCTCGACACTTGCCCGCAAGCGGCCTTTACCCAGTATCATAAAATCATAGGCAAAGAGCTGGGTTTGCCGGACAATGAAACCGTCGTGTGCGGCATGGCGCTTGGCTACGCCGACAGCTCGAAAATCGAAAACTCGCTGGTCACCGAGCGGATGGCCCTTGAGGAATTTGTTAAATTTGTTGGTTAGCACTAGCTTGTCTAAAGCGTACTGAGCGCTATTGCGTCGACGCAACCATCGATGCTCTCAATGTTAAATTTGCTTGCGCTTGTCCGGCGTTTTGCTAAACTGCAACAGTACTTTCGCTTTCTGTGCTGTGCTTTTTTCGGGGATATGAATGTCTAAACTAGCTTTGAGTGTGCTCATTTCGCTGATGTTCGCTTCCACGGCGCTCACCGCGACAGCCGCCCAGGCGGCCGATGGCGCTGCTCCGAAAAAACACCACCTGAAGAAGGTCAAGGCCCGCGGGCCGGTGCGCGTGGCCGCAGCCGAGCCGGGCGAGCGCGTGGTCAAGCGCGTGGTCATGGTCCATGGCCGCCGCAAGGTGGTGTACCAGCGCATGATCGTTGCCGCGCCGCCGGTGCCGACCATGGGCGACCTCGCCGGCCTGAACATGACGCACGACCCGCTGGACCTCAAGTCCAACGTGGCGCTGGTGCTGGACCAGGCCAATTCCGAAGTGCTGTTTGAAAAGAATTCCAACGTCGCCCTGCCGATCGCCTCGATCACCAAGATGATGACCGGCCTGATCGTGGTCGAAGCCAAGCAGAACATGGACGAGATCCTGACCATCACCGACGAGGACGTCGACCGTGAAAAGTTCAGCAGCTCGCGCCTGAAGGTCGGCACCCAGCTGAGCCGCGCCGACATGCTGCACATCGCCCTGATGAGCTCGGAAAACCGCGCCTCCTCGGCATTGGGCCGTAACTATCCGGGCGGCAAGCCCGCGTTTGTCGAGGCGATGAACGCCAAGGCGCGCGAACTGGGCATGGTCGACACGCACTACGTCGATTCCAGCGGCCTGTCGAAAATGAACGTGGCCAGCGCGCGCGACCTGGCCAAGCTGGCGATGGCGGCGTATCAGCAGCCCATCCTGCGCCAGTACTCGACCGACGCCAAGGCCATGGTGGAAACCAACGGCCGGCCGATGCAGTTCGGCACCACCAACCACCTGGTGGCCAGCCCGGACTGGGCGATCGGCTTGCAGAAAACCGGCTTCATCAACGAAGCGGGGCGCTGCCTGATGATGCAGGCGGTGATCGAAGGCCGTTCGGTGATCATGGTGTTCCTCGATTCCAAGGGCAAGCAGTCGCGCACCGCCGATGCCGGCCGCATGCGCAAATGGCTGGAGGCGCTGAAACCGGCCGGCCTCAGCGCACCGGCGGCTTACTCGACCGGAATGTAACCGAGCGTGGCGGAAATCTGGTTGGCGGTCGCCACCAGGTCTTCCAGCCACTCGTCCTGCAGGCGGTCGGCGGGCGCTGAGATCGACAGGCCGGCAATCAGCTTGCCGCTGTCGTCGTGGATGCCGGCGGCCATGCAGCGCACCCCCAGCTCCAGTTCCTCATTGTCGCGCGCGTAGCCGCGCGATTTCACCAGGTTCAGCTCGCGTTCGAGCTTGACCAGATCCGTGATCGAATTCTTGTTGTGGCCGGCCAAGCCGGTGCGCGTGGCATAGGCGCGGATGGCTTTCGGCTCGTCCACCGACAGGAACAGCTTGCCGGTCGAGGTCAGGTGCAGCGGGCCGCGGCCACCGATGGCGCGCACCACCTGCATGCCCGAACGTTCCGAGAAGGCGCGGTCGATGTAGACGATCTCGTCGCCTTGGCGGACCGACAGGTTGATGGTCTGCTGGGTTTTTTTGTGCAGTGCACGCATGAAATCCAGCGCGGCCTCGCGCACCGACAGCCGGCTCTTGACCACATTGCCCAGTTCCAGCAGCCGCATGCCCAGCCGGTAGGTGCCCGGTTCGATGCGGTCGACAAAGCGCGTGAGCACCATATCGTTGAGGATGCGGTGGGCGGTGGAGGGGTGTAGCCCGGAAACCTTGGATAATTCCTTCAGGCTAACGGGGTCGGGATATTTGGCCAGCGCATCGAGTAGCGCCACCATGCGCTCGATCACCTGGATAGTGGTCTTTTGCTCAGGAACGGTTTCGATTTTCATGATGTGGTTGGTGCGGTGCAGTATGCGATAGATACTTTATACCATAATGTGAAAAAAATGGGAATTGATGCATAATGATACATTCTCAATTTGTGGCTTATTCATGGAACCAGTGAGCGAATTCAAGAGCAAGAGCGGCCTGAAACGTATCTTTTCAGCCTTTTTATACTCCGTGGACGGCTTTAAATCGGCCTGGCGGCATGAACATGCGTTCCGCCAAGAGGTGAGCGTGTTCGTGGTCGGCACCCTCATTGCGCTGATCCTGCGCATCTCGGCATTTGAAAAATTGATGTTGATTGGTGTATTGATGCTGATTTTGATCGTGGAACTGATCAATTCGTCCATCGAGGCAGTGGTGGACCGGGTATCGTTGGAGCGCCATCCGCTGTCCAAGAACGCCAAGGACTTCGGCAGCGCCGCCGTCTTGTTGACCTGCCTGCTGGCCGCTGGCGCCTGGGGCGTGGTGCTGTTCAACCGTTTTTATTGAACGCATATAAACTTTAAGTATATTGAACTGCTAAAAGCTTAGTTCTCATTTATAAAGGACAGTCTTAATCTGAAGACCTTCATTACCAGGGGAATCAGATGCTGTCCAAAAAAATACTTGCTGCTGCAGTTCTTGCCGTCACCGCCATCGCACCAGCCTTGGCGGCCGAAGTCTCCTTGCTCAACGTCTCCTACGACCCGACGCGCGAGCTGTACCAGGAGGTCAACACCGCCTTTGCCAAGGAGTGGAAAGCCAAGACCGGCGACGTGCTGAAAATTAAGCAATCGCACGGCGGCTCCGGCAAGCAGGGCCGCGCCGTGATCGACGGCCTGGAGGCGGACGTGGTGTCGCTGGCGCTGGCCTACGACATCGACGCCATCGCCGAGCGCAAGCTGCTGGCGCCGGACTGGCAGAAAAGGCTGCCGCACAACAGCACGCCGTACACCTCGACCATCGTGTTCCTGGTGCGCAAGGGCAATCCCAAGGGCATCAGGGACTGGAGCGACCTGGTCAAGCCCGGCGTCGCCGTCATCACCCCGAATCCGAAAACCTCCGGCGGCGCCCGCTGGAACCACCTGGCGGCCTACGGCTACGCGCTGCGCCTGCCGGGCGGCAGCGAAGCGTCGGCCAAGGACTTCCTGAGCAAGCTGTACAAAAACGTGCCGGTGCTGGATTCCGGCGCGCGCGGCGCCACCACCACCTTTGTCGAGCGCGGCATCGGCGACGTGCTGATCGCCTGGGAAAACGAGGCGCTGCTGGCGGTCAAGGAACTGGGCCCGGCCAAGTTCGACATCGTCGCGCCGTCGGTGTCGATCCTGGCCGAGCCGCCGGTGGCCGTGGTCGACAAGGTGGTCGACAAGCGCGGCACCCGCAAGGTGGCCGAGGCCTACCTGAATTTCCTGTACACCGATGAGGCGCAGGAAATCATCGCCAGGAATTACTACCGTCCGGCCGTGGAAAAGGAGGCGAAGAAATATGCCGCCCAGTTCCCGGGCGTGAAGCTGTTCAGGCTGTCCGACGTGGCCGGCGACTGGACCAGGGCGCAGAAGGTGCACTTCGCCGACGGCGGCCTGTTCGACCAGATCTACCAGCCCAGGTAAGCCGGACGGAAGGCCTTGAAACGTTGTATTTTTTAGCAGAAAAGGCGCAGAATAGTGCCTTCACGTCCACCTGAACCTCTCATTTCCTTACGGAGCTGATTATGACGATACGACTGGGCGATAGCGCCCCTGATTTTGAACAAGACTCTTCCATCGGCAAGCTGCATTTCCACGAGTGGGCAGGCAATTCCTGGGTGGTGCTGTTCTCGCACCCGGCCGACTTCACGCCGGTCTGCACGACCGAGCTGGGCCTGACCGCCAAGCTGAAACCGGAATTCGACAAGCGCAACGTCAAGGCCATCGCGCTGTCGGTCGACCCGGCCGAATCGCACACGGCGTGGATCTCGGACATCGAGCAAACCCAGGACACCGTGGTGGGCTTCCCCATCATCGCCGACGCGGACCGTAAAGTCTCCACGCTGTACGACATGATCCATCCGAACGCCTCGGCCACGGCCACCGTGCGCACGCTGTTCGTGATCGACCCGGCCAAGAAGGTGCGCCTGAGCCTGACCTACCCGATGAGCACCGGCCGCAATTTTGACGAAGTGTTGCGTGTAATCGACGCTTTGCAATTGACCGATGGTTACACCGTGGCCACGCCAGGCAACTGGAAAGACGGCGACGACGTCATCATTCCGCTGACCGTGCAAGACCCGGACGTGCTGAAACAGAAGTATCCCAAGGGCTTTACCGCGGTGCGTCCTTATTTGCGAGTCACTCCTCAACCGAACAAATAATGCCACGTTGAGAAAATGCGTATAAGCAAATAAGGATTGCGTTGTTTGGATATTCCCTTAGAGTAGGTACTCTGCGATCTACTCTTGGGGATTTGCATGGATTTGTCCTTTGTCGCATCTGGTTTCGCTGTCGGCCTGCTGGTCGGCATGACCGGCGTGGGCGGCGGTTCGCTGATGACGCCGCTTTTGACGCTGTTGTTTGGCGTATCGCCGGCGGTCGCGGTCGGTACCGACCTGGCGTTCGCCTCGCTGACCAAGGGCGTCGGCACCTTCACCCACCGCATGCGCGGCACGGTGCACTGGGAAATCGTGCGCCGCCTCTGTCTCGGCGCCTTGCCTGCCGCCCTGGTGGCCAGCCTGGCCCTCAAACATTTCGGTACGCTTAACCAGGAAATCGGCCTGGTGATCCGCTACATGATCGCCGGCTCGGTGATGCTGACCGTGGTCGCCTTGATGTTCAAGCGCAAGATGCTGGCCTGGATCATGGCCGAGCCGTCGCGCCAGCTGCAGGGCAGTGCGCTGACCATCGCCACCATCATTGCGGGCGCCGTGCTGGGCACGCTGGTGACGATCTCCTCCATCGGCGCCGGCGCCATTGGCGCGACACTGCTGGTGATGCTGTATCCGCGCCTGAGCGCCGCCGAGGTGGCCGGCACCGACATCGCCTACGCCGTGCCGCTGACGGCCATCGCCGCCATCGGCCACTGGTGGCTGGGCTCGATCAACTGGAGCTTGCTGCTGACCTTGCTCGTCGGCTCGCTGCCCGGCATCACCATCGGTTCCTACGCCGCCCGCGCCGTGCCGGAGCGCCTGCTGCGCGGCCTGCTGGCCTTCACCCTGGTCGCGGTGGCGGCCAAGCTGGTGTCCTGAAATCCATATAGCTTTAGCGTCTAACCAAATGAAAAATGCTTCGTTTGTAATATGAAGCCTGGATGAGATTATGCAGCCCTTATAGAAGAATTTGTAATAAGGGAGCATACATGTCTGCAGTTCTCGCTGCGCCCGCCACGGCGCCAGCCGCCGCCCGGGGCGCGCCGTTCCGCGTCATGCCGGGGTTCCGGCTGTCGCTGGGCTTCACCATTTTCTACCTGACGCTGATCGTGCTGATCCCGCTGTCGGCCGTGTTCCTGAAGACCTTCACCCTCAGCTGGGACGGCTTCTGGAGCGCGGTGACATCGGCGCGCGTGATTGCTTCCTACAAGCTGACCTTTGGCGCCTCGCTGCTGGGCGCCTTGGTCAACGTGGTGTTTGGCGGCATCGTTGCCTGGGTGCTGGTGCGCTACGAGTTTCCCGGCAAGCGCATCATCGACGCGCTGGTCGACCTGCCGTTCGCGCTGCCCACCGCCGTGGCCGGCATCACGCTGACCGCGCTGTATTCGGCCAACGGCTGGTTCGGCCGCTTCCTTGAAGGCACGCTGGGTTTCAAGGTGGCGTTCACGCCGGTTGGCGTGGTGGTCGCGCTGACCTTCATCGGTTTGCCGTTTGTGGTGCGCACCGTGCAGCCGGTGCTGGAGGACGCCGAGCGCGAACTGGAAGAGGCCGCCGCCAGCCTGGGCGCCAACGCGCTGCAGACCTTTACCCGTGTGGTGTTCCCGACCATCCTGCCGTCGCTGATGACCGGCTTCGCGCTGGCCTTCGCGCGCGCCACCGGCGAGTATGGCTCGGTCATTTTCATCGCGGGCAATATGCCGATGGTGTCGGAAATCACGCCGCTGTTCATCATCACCAAGCTGGAGCAGTACGACTACGCGGGCGCCACCGCGATCGCCGTGGTGATGCTGGTGGTGTCCTTCGCCATGCTGTTGACCATCAACCTGTTGCAAGCCTGGGCTCGCGGAAAGTCGGGGAAATAATGAGCGGCATTCCAACCACAAGCACGCGCCGTAGCGCGCCGCATACCCTGGAGCCCTGGTGGGTGCGCATCGTGCTGGTCGCCGTCGCGCTGACCTTTTTGACGCTGTTCCTGTTCGTGCCGCTGGTGGCGGTGTTTGTCGAGGCCTTCCGCAAGGGCTGGGAAGCGTACGCGGCCGCCATCGTCGAGGACGATGCGATCTCGGCCATCAAGCTGACGCTGATTACGGCGGCCATCGCCGTGCCGCTGAACCTGGTGTTTGGCGTGGCGGCCTCGTGGTGCATCGCCAAGTTCGAGTTCCGCGGCAAGAGCATCCTGCTGACGCTGATCGACCTGCCGTTCTCGGTGTCGCCGGTGATCTCCGGCCTGATCTATGTGCTGCTGTTCGGCGCGCAGGGCTGGTTCGGCCCGTGGCTGCAGGCGCACGACATCAAGATCCTGTTCGCGGTGCCGGGCATCGTGCTGGCCACCATCTTCGTCACCTTCCCGTTTGTCGCGCGCGAGCTGATCCCGTTGATGCAGGCGCAGGGCAGCGAGGAGGAGGAGGCCGCCATCGTGCTGGGCGCGTCCGGCTGGGATACGTTCCGCCGCGTCACGCTGCCTAACATCAAGTGGGGCCTGCTGTACGGCGTGATCCTGTGTAACGCCCGCGCGATGGGCGAGTTCGGCGCGGTGTCGGTGGTGTCCGGCCATATCCGCGGCGAGACCAACACCGTGCCGCTGCAGGTCGAGATCCTCTACAACGAATACAACTTTGCCGCCGCCTTTGCCGTGGCCTCGCTGCTGGCCCTGCTGGCGCTGGTGACGCTGGCCCTGAAATCCTTTATCGCCTGGCGCCTGAACGAATCCATCGCCGACGACGCGCGTCCCACGGAGTAATGCCATGACCATCGAAGTAATCAACATCAATAAACGCTTTGGCGATTTCGTCGCCCTCAACAATGTGTCGCTGGATTTTCCGCAGGGCGAGCTGACCGCGCTGCTGGGCCCGTCCGGCTGCGGCAAGACCACGCTGCTGCGCATCATCGCCGGGCTGGAGCATCCCGATTCGGGCCGCGTGCTGCTCGACGACCGCGACGCCTCGCACCGCCATGTGCGCGAGCGCCAGGTCGGCTTCGTGTTCCAGCACTACGCGCTGTTCAAGCACATGACCGTGTTCGAGAACGTCGCCTTCGGCCTGCGCGTCAAGCCGCGCGGCGAGCGGCCGTCGGAAGACCAGATCCGCCGCAAGGTCAAGGAACTGCTGGAGCTGGTGCAGCTGGACTGGCTGGCCGACCGCTATCCGCCGCAGCTGTCGGGCGGGCAGCGCCAGCGCATCGCCTTGGCGCGCGCGCTGGCGGTGGAGCCGCGCGTGCTGCTGCTGGACGAGCCGTTCGGCGCGCTGGACGCCAAGGTGCGCAAGGAACTGCGCCGCTGGCTGCGCCGCCTGCATGACGAGCTGCATGTGACGTCGATCTTCGTCACGCACGACCAGGAGGAGGCGCTGGAGGTGGCCGACCAGGTGGTTTTGATGAACAAGGGGAACGTCGAGCAGATCGGCGCGCCGGACCAGGTCTACAACCATCCGGCCTCGCCGTTCGTGTACGGCTTCCTCGGCAACGTGAACATGTTCCACGGCCGCGTGCAGGATGGCGTGCTGGCCAGCGGCGACGCTTCCTTCGCCGTGCCGGGCCAGCCGCAGGCCGACGGCAAGGGCACGGCCTATGTGCGGCCGCACGACCTGGAGATCGACCGCTACACGCCGGGCGCGGAAGGCATCGTGGTCAAGCTGCGCCGCGCGCATGCGATCGGCCCGCTGGCCCAGCTGGACCTGGAGCGCAGCGATACCGCCGAATTGATCGAGGCGGTGATGTCGAATGAACGATACAGCCACCTGCAATTGAAGGAAGGCGAAACCCTGGTGGTGCGTCCCAAGCGCCTGCATGTGTTTGTCGACGCTGGAGTGGCGATATGAATTTCCAACAACTGCGATCCATTCGCGAAGCCGCCCGCCGCGGCTACAACCTGACCGAGGTGGCCAACGCGCTGTTCACCTCGCAGCCCGGCGTCAGCCGCCAGATCCGCGAGCTGGAGGACGAGCTGGGCGTGGTGATCTTCGAGCGTAACGGCAAGCGCCTGACCGGCATGACCGAGCCGGGCAAGGGCATCCTGAAGATCATCGAGCGCCTGCTGATCGAGGCCGAGAATTTGCAGCAGGCCAGCCTCGAATACACCGGCCAGCAGAGCGGCACCCTGAGCGTGGCGGCGACCCACACGCAGGCGCGCTATGCGCTGCCGAAGGTGGTGCAGGGCTTCCGCGCCGCGTATCCGGATGTGCGCATCGCGCTGCAGCAAAGCGCGCCCGAGCATATCGCCGAATGGATCTTGTCCGGCAAGACCGACATCGGCATCGCCACCGAGGGCTTGTCGCAATTCCCGGACCTCGTGTCTTTCCCTTGCTACCGCTGGAGCCATTTGATCGTGGTGCCGGACGGCCATCCGCTGCTGGCGCGCTCGCCGATCCGGCTGGAGGACTTGGCCGAGTTCCCGCTGATCACCTACGACATCGGCTTCACCGGGCGCGGCCACATCGACGCGGCGTTCGAACGCGCCGGTGTCAAGCCCGACATCGTGCTGACGGCCATGGACTCGGACGTCATCAAGCAGTATGTGGCGCTGGGGCTGGGCGTGGGCATCGTGGCCTCGATGGCTTTCGACCACGGGCGCGACAAGGGCATGCGCGCGGTGGAGGCCTCGCATCTGTTTGCGCAAAACACCACGCGGCTGGCGGTGCGGCGCGGCGCTTATCTGCGTTCCTACGCCTACCATTTTATCCAGGAGTTCGCACCCGACCTGACCCGCGCCGATATCGACGCAGCCTTGAATGGCGGGGAGTTGTCCTGATCCGGCGGCCGCTGCGCGGCTGTGGTGGCCAGCTGACAGTTTGCTATTTTTTTCCATCAGGCATGGCTGATGGGCCCTATACTAAAACTCACAACTAGTTTGCAGCAACCAAGAATTCAAGTCCGTTGGTCTTACTCTGGGGAGCACGTAAATGGGTATCGGTAATTGGAAGATAGGGGCCCGGCTCGCTGCCGGGCTGGGCGTGTCGATGGTGTTCATGGTCGGCATTTCGGTGATCGGCATCGGCAATCTTGGCAAGCTGAATAACAACACCCAGGATCTCGCGGCCGACAAGATACCCAAGGTCATACTGGCTTACGAGACGATAGGCGGTCTCAACGACGTGGCGCGCGCCATGCGCAACGCCATGCTGTCCGGGGACCCCGAGGTCGTCAAGGCGGAGCTGGCGCGGGTGGAGCAGCGCAAGGCCGACAACGCCGGCCGCCTCGACAAGCTGGCCGAGCTGATCGCCGACGATGAAGACCCGCGGAGCAAGGCCAAGTTGCAAGCGGTGCTGGAAGCGCGCGACAAATACACGGTGGTGCAGGCCACCTTCCTCAAGATGTCGGCCGACGGCAGCAAGCGCGAAGAGTCGGTCCGCTATCTGCTGACCGCGGTGCGCAAGGAGCAAACCGCCTACCTGAACGCGCTCACCGAGTTGGTCAAATTCCAGAACGCGGCGGTCGAGGACGCCAGCGCCGTGGCGCAGCAATCCTATACCGGCTCGCGCAACATGATGGTGCTGCTGACGGTGGTCGCGACCGCGCTGGCGTCGTGGGTGCTGTACTGGATCACGCGCAGCATCACCCAGCCGCTGAACCGCGCCGTCGGCATGGCGCAGGCGGTGGCCGGCGGCGACCTGACCATGCGCATGGAATGCGACACCACCGATGAAACCGGCATGCTGCTGCGCGCGCTGATCGACATGAACGACAGCCTGGCGCGCACGGTGGGACAGGTGCGCTCGGGCACGGACACCATCGCCACCGCGTCCAACCAGATCGCCAGCGGCAACCTGGACCTGTCGAGCCGCACCGAGCAGCAGGCGTCGAGCCTGGAGGAGACGGCGTCGTCGATGGAGGAGTTGACTTCGACCGTGACGCAGAACGCCGAGAACGCGCGCCAGGCCACCAAGCTGGTGGTGGCGGCGTCGGACTTCGCGACCAAGGGCGGGCAGGTGGTGGGCGAGGTCGTGACCACGATGGGCGCGATCAAGGAAAGCTCCGGCAAAATTGTCGACATCATCAGCGTGATCGACGGCATCGCCTTCCAGACCAATATCCTGGCCCTGAACGCGGCGGTGGAAGCGGCGCGCGCCGGGGAGCAGGGACGCGGCTTCGCGGTGGTGGCGTCGGAGGTACGGACGCTGGCGCAGCGTTCGGCCAGCGCCGCCAAGGAGATCAAGGAGCTGATCGCGCGCTCGGTGCAGACGGTCGATGCGGGATCGCTGCTGGTCGACCAGGCCGGCGTGACGATGGACGGCATCGTCAAGGCGGTCAAGCAGGTGGCCGCCATCATGACGGAGATCAGCGCCGCCAGCAGCGAGCAGAGCACGGGGATAGAGCAGGTCAATCAAGCCATCGTCTCGATCGACGATGTGACGCAGCAGAACGCGGCGCTGGTGGAGGAGGCCGCCGCGGCCGCGCAGAGCATGCGCGACCAGGCGGACTTGCTGGCGCAGGCGGTCAGCGTGTTCAAGCTGGCCGGGCAGCCGCAGGTCGCCTCGCGGGCGCGGTCGCTGGTGACGGCATAAGCAAGGCATTGCAAAAGGAAGGAATATGGCGGATTTCGATAAACACTCCCACACGCCAGCATTTGTCTGCCCGCATGTGTTTCGCGAGGAGCGTCCGGTGAAGCTGGTTTCGCACGCCGACGGCGACTGGCAATTCCTCTGCGGCGAGATCGATCATTTCGAGGATGGCCATGTGGTCGGCCTGGCTCACTTGCTGGAACGCGATCCCGGCTTGCTGGTGCTGGCTGATCTGGCGACCGGCTGGGAGGCTGAACGGGACGGGGTGGGTGCCACATGGCGGCGCCTCCCCTGTGCGCCGAATGATTGAGCCGGGGAGGGGCGTGGGCGGCAGGCGCGTGGCGCAGCGGGTCACCCGCTGACACGCGCCGCCGCCCTTGATTACCAGCTGTAGCCGGCCTTGGCGTAGTAGTAGCGGCCGTTGAAGCCGTTCGGCGCGAAGCCGCTGTACGGATTGATGCCGTTGTTGTTGAGGTTGCCTGCCGACGTGACCTGGTCCGGATAACGGTTGGTCACGTTGTCGATGCCCGCGCTCAGGCGCCAGTTCTTGTTGAGCTTGACGCTGCCCGACAGGTCCAGCACCCATTGCGGATCGTAGACTTGATCCAGCGCAGGATTATTCTGCGGCACGGTGAAGCTGCCGTAGCGCGTGACCACGCCGCGCGCGCCCCAGTCGCCCAGCGACCAGTCGGTGGCCAGGCTGAACTTGTCCTTCGGCGAGCCGACCGTGATGCGGTTGATGGTCTGGCGGTCGATCAGCGTCAGACCGTTGGCGGTCAGGATGGCCGGGTTGTCGTTGACGTGCTCCAGCGAGCTCTTGTTGTGGTTGTAGGCCGCGGTGAAGTCGTAGCGGCCGGCCTTGGTGTCCCAGCGGTAGGTGCTGACCACGTCGACGCCGGTGGTGCGGGTGTCGATGGCGTTGGTGAAGTAGCGGCCGGCGCCGACCAGGATGGACTGCTTGGCCAGCGCCGCCTGCAGCGCCGGCGACAAGGTCATGTTGGCCGACAGCGCGATGCGGTCGTCGATGTCGATGCGGTAGGCGTCAACCGTGGTGTTCCAGTTGCGGGTGGCCGCGAACTGCACGCCGAGACTGTAGTTGCGGGCTTTCTCGGCCTTCAGCGGGGTCGCGCCCAGCGCCGAGGCGGCGGCGCTGCCGACCGCGAAGGTGCCGGTCTCGATCGGTGTGTTCACGCCGTTCACCACCGAGAAGTTGGTGGTGGTGATGGTGTAGAACTGCTGCGCCAGCGATGGTGCGCGGAAGCCGGACGAGGCCGTGCCGCGCAGCGAGAAGTCCGGCGTGAACGCGTAGCGCGCCGAGCCCTTGGCCGAGGTGGTGCTGCCGAAATCGCTGTAGCGTTCATGCCGCAGCGCGCCCGAGGCGGAGAACTGCTTGGTGATTTCCGCTTCCAGGTTGGCGTAGATCGATTCGTTGTGGCGGCTGTTGCTGCCGGCGTTAATCGGGCGGAAGCCGGAGAAGCCCTGCGCGCCGCTGCCGATGTAGGATGCCTCGTCGCCGGCGCCGATCTCGTATTTCTCGTGCCGCGCCTCGACGCCCAGCGCCACCGTCAGCGGGCCGCTGAAGGCCGCCACCGGATATTCCTTGGCCACGTCGAAGTTGAACAGCTGCTGCGTGTTCTTCAGCTTGCCGGCGTAGAAGTGGGTCGGGCTGGCCGCGCCCAGCGATTGGTTGACGGTGTGGTCCAGGTCCAGCTGGAACTCGTTGCTGCCGTAGTTCAGGCTGGCGTCCCAGCGCCATCCGCCCGCCTCGCCGCGCAGGCCGGTGACCAGCGAGGCGTCGGTCGACTCGCTGTTCTCCAGCGGCAGGAAGCCTTCCGGATACAGCGGCGTGCGCTGCGCCGTGCCGACCAGCGCGGTGCGCCAGGTGGCGGCGGCCGAGGTGTTGCGCTGGCCGTAGTTGGCGAAGGCGTACCAGTCGATATCGTCGTTGACGTGGTACTGGCTGTTGACGAACACGGTGCGCGGACGGGTCTCGGGATCGCCGAAGCGCTGGTTGACCTTGCCGTAGCGCGGCTCGGCCGGATTGCGCAGGTCGGCACCGGCGCGGTTGGTCGGATCGCGGTCGGACGCTTCCAGCGCCACGCGCACCCAGCCCTGGTCGCCCAGGTTGAAGCCGGTCGAGCCGCGCACGGTGAGCGCCTTGCCGTCGCGCTTCTGGTACTCGCCCCAGCCCACTTCGGCCTCGCCGCCGGCCGCGCCTTTTTTCAGGATGATGTTGATCACGCCGGCAATCGCGTCCGAGCCGTACTGGGCCGCCGCGCCGTCGCGCAGCACCTCGATGTGGTCGATGGCGGCCAGCGGGATCGCGTTCAGGTCCACCGGCGCCGAGCCGCGGCCCTGGGTGCCGTTGACGTTGACCACCGCCGAGGTGTGGCGGCGCTTGCCGTTGACCAGCACCAGCGTCTGGTCCGGCGACAGGCCGCGCAGTTGCGCCGGACGCACCGCGTCGCTGGCGTCGGCGCCGGACGGACGCGGGAAGTTCATCGACGGCAGCAGGCGGCCCAGCACGGTGGCCAGTTCGGTCGAGCCGCTGGCCTGCAGGTCTTTCGCGCCAATGACATCGACCGGCGATTCGGAGTCGATGGTGCGGCGGTTCTTGGCATAGGTGCCGGTCACGACCACGGACTGCAGTTCACCGTCGGCGACGGCTTGCTGGGCGAAGGCGGGAATGACGGTGGTGGCGATCAGGCTGCTGAGCAGCAGAGGGCGGGCGAGGGGATGGGCGATGCGGCGTGTGCTCATGAGACGGTCTTTCTACGTTGACGATGAGGAAAGCTTACCAGTGCGCAAAGTTGCTGCACACGAATGGTTACGTCTAATGATATGCAAGATTGGGATAACGTGCAGGTACAACGCTCTTTTCGCGCGATATCGGCGAAAAGAGTGTTGTTTAAAAGCGCCCGGTTATTGGCCGGGATTGGGGATGGCGGCGTGGATGGCGTCCACCTGGGCCAGCACTTCGGGCGGCAATTGCACGCTGTAGGCGTCGATGTTTTCCTTCAGCTGCGCCAGGCTGGTGGCGCCGATGATGGTCGAGGCCACGAACCAGCGCGAGTAGCACCACGCCAGCGCCAGCTGGGTCGGCGTGAGGCCGTTGGCGCGCGCCAGCCCGGCGTATTGCGCCACGGCGGACAGCACCGCCGGACGCAGGTAGCGCGGGCTCCACGTCGGCGGGAACAGCGTCAGCCGGCCCTTGGCCTTCGGGTCGTCGTGGTACTTGGCGGTCAGCTGGCCGAACGCCAGCGGGCTGTAGGCCAGCAGGCTGACGTTCTCGCGGTAGCAGGTCTCGTCCAGCAGGCTGGTCTCGAAGTGGCGCGCGGTCAGGTTGTACAGGTTCTGGATGGTGGCGATGCGCGGCAGGCCGGCCATCTCGGACTGCTTGATGAACTCGTTCACGCCCCAGCACGATTCGTTGGACACGCCGATCGCGCCGATCTTGCCCTCCTTGATCAACTCGCCCAGCGCGGCCAGGGTTTCCTCGATCGCCACGCAGGGACGCTCCAGCTTGGGATTGAAGGCGTTCGAGCCAAATATCGGCACGTTGCGGCTGGGCCAGTGCAATTGGTATAAATCGATATGGTCGGTCTGCAGCCGCTGCAGGCTGGTCTCGACCGCCGCGCGCAGGTTGGCGGCGTCGAAGTTCTGCTGGCCGCCGCGCACCCAGCTGATGTGCGGGCTGGGCCCGGCCGCCTTGGTGGCCAGCACCACCTTGCCGCGCGCGCCGCTCTTCTTCAGCCAGGTGCCGATGTGGCGCTCGGTCATGCCCTGCGTTTCCGCGCGCGGCATCACCGGGTACATCTCGGCTGTGTCGATGAAGTTGATGCCGCGCTCGAGCGCGTAGTCCAGCTGGCTGTGCGCGTCGGCTTCGGTGTTCTGCTCGCCGAAGGTCATCGTGCCCAGGCAGATCTTGCTGACGCTGAGGTCGCTCGTTCCAAGTTGAGTCTGCTGCATGCCGTCTCCTTAGTTGCCGCTAGTTGCCGCGCAGGGCGTCCGCGCAATCGCGCACCAGCGCCGGACCCGCGTAGATCAGTCCGCTGTACAGCTGCACCAGCTGCGCACCGCATGCCATTTTGACCTTGGCGTCCGCGCCGCGCAGGATGCCGCCCACGCCGATGATGGGCAGGGCGTCGCCCAGCTCGGCCTTGAGCAGGCGGATCACCGTGTTGGACAGCTCGAACACCGGCGCGCCCGACAAGCCGCCCGCCTCGGCGCCGTGCAGCATGCCGGCGACGGCGTCGCGGCTCAGCGTGGTGTTGGTGGCGATCACGCCGTCGATCTTGTGGCGCAGCAGCGCGTCGGCGATGTTCTTGACCTGGTCGCCGTCCATGTCCGGCGCGATCTTCAGCGCCAGCGGCACGTAGCGCTGGTGCTGGTCGGCCAGGCGCAGCTGCGCGTCCTTCAGCGTGCCCAGCAGGCCGTCCAGTTCCGAGCCGCCTTGCAGCTGGCGCAGGTTCTTGGTGTTCGGCGACGAGATGTTGACCGTCACGTAGCTGGCGTAGGGATAGACTTTTTCCAGGCAATGCAGGTAGTCGTCGGTGGCGCGCTCGATCGGGGTGTCGGCGTTCTTGCCGATGTTCAGGCCCAGCACGCCGGCCTTGTCCTGGTAGAAGCGCGACGATTGCACGTTGGCGACGAAGGCGTCGACGCCGCCGTTGTTGAAGCCCATGCGGTTGATGATGGCGTGCGCTTCCGGCAGGCGGAACATGCGCGGCTTGGGGTTGCCCGGCTGCGCGCGCGGCGTGACGGTGCCCACCTCGATCGAGCCGAAGCCCAGGTCGGCCAGCGCGTCGATGTAGGCGCCGTCCTTGTCCAGGCCGGCGGCCAGGCCGACCGGGTTTTTAAACGTAATGCCCATCACGGTGCGCGGGTCGGCCTTGGGCTGCTTGACCAGCTTGGTCAAGCCCAGGGCGGCGGCGCGCTTGAGTGCGGGAAGGGTGAAGTGGTGGGCGGCTTCGGCGTCCATGGAAAACAGCAGCGGACGGGCCAGCGAGTACAGGAATTTTTCGGACATGGGGAGCTCTTGTTGGTATTCCCCGTATTTTATCAGGCGTCCAGCACGCTCCACTCGCCGCGGATGCGCGCCTCCAGCGGCTTGAAGTTGGTTTTGTACGACATCTTCGGGCTTTCCTTGATCCAGTAGCCCAGGTAGACGTAGGGCAGCTTCAGTTCGCGCGCCTGGGCGATCTGCCACAGCACGTTGAAGGTGCCGTAGGACGCGCCCTCGACGTCCGGGTCGAAAAAGGTGTAGACCGACGACAGGCCGTCCGACAGCACGTCGATGATGCTGACCATGCGCAGCGTGCCGCCCGGCTCGCGGAACTCCACCAGCCGCGTGTTGACCCGGCTTTGCAGCAGGAATTGCGCGTACTGGTCGCGGCTGTCCTGGTCCATGCCGCCGCCGGCGTGGCGCTTGCTCTGGTAGCGCAGGTAGAGCTCGTAGTGCTCGTCCGAGAACGACAGCGTGGCCACGCCGGCGACCAGGTTGCCGTGCTTGACCCATGCGCGCCGCTGGCCGCGGCTGGGCGCGAACAGGTCGGCCACCACCCGCACCGGGATGCAGGCCTGGCAGCCGTCGCAATACGGGCGGTAGGTGAAGATGCCGCTGCGGCGGAAACCGTTCTTGACCAGCTCGGAATACACGTCGGCGTTGATCAGGTGCGAGGGCGTGGCCACCTGCGAGCGCGCCTGGCGCGCGTCCAGATAGCTGCAAGGGTAGGGCGCCGTCGTGTAAAACTGCAGCGTCGCGAAAGGCAGATCATTCAGGTGCGTCATGCGCGTCTTATCGAGAGCGGTGGTGTAAGCCTATGATAGCGCCAAGTTTCCAAAGGCGCTGGTCAGCTTTAGCTTAACTGTCCGCAGCCAGCGGTGCAATGGGTTCCCACACAGTGATCTGAGGCAATTCAATAGTGTTGCGCAGATGCGCCAGGAATTGCGCGCGCGGAATCGGCGCCGCGCCCAGCGAGGCCAGGTGGCCGGTCTCCTGTTGGCAATCGATCATGTGCACGCCGTGCTGGCGCAGGAAGCGCACCAGGTAGGCCAGCGCGATCTTGGAGCCGTCGGTGACGCGCGCGAACATCGATTCGCCGTAGAACATGCGGCCGATCGACACGCCGTAGGCGCCGCCGACCAGCTGGCCGTCCAGCCACAGCTCGGCCGAGTGGGCGTAGCCCAGCTTGTGCAGGCCGGTGTAGCCGGCAATGATGTCTTCCGAGATCCACGTGCCGGGGCCGTCCCGGCGCGGCGCGGCGCAGGCCCGCATCACCTGTTCGAAGGCACTGTCGAAGCGCACCTGCCAGCGGCCGCCGGCGGCCATCTCGCGCTCGACCTTGCGCAGGGTTTTCCTCAGGCTGTCCGAGATGCGGAACTGGTCGGTCATCAGCACCATGCGCGGATCGGTGCTCCACCACAGGATGGGCTGGCCTTCGGAAAACCAGGGGAAGATGCCGTGCCGGTAGGCCATCAGCAAACGCTGCGGCGACAGGTCGGCACCGGCCGCCAGCAGGCCGGGCGCATCGGTGGTCAGCGCCTCCGCCACGTCGGGGAAGGGACTGTCGGTTTCTAGCCAGGGAATCACGTTGTCGAGTTATCTGAACGCATGCTGCGGACTATGTCCTGGGTGTGGAAGCCGTAGCTGCCGCCCTCACGGATTTTGACACGGTCGGCGAAGAACAGTTCCAGCGTGGTGTGGATGGTGGGGAAGGCCAGGTCGTCCCACGGGATGTCCGCCTCGCTGAACAGTTGCACTTCCAGGCTTTCCTCGCCGGGGGCGAAGTCCAGGTCCAGCAGCGTGGCCAGGTAGAACATGTGAACCTGGTGCACGCGAGCCACGTTCAGCAGCGAGAACATCCTGCCCAGTTCGATGTTGGCGCCGGCTTCCTCCCGGGTTTCGCGGATGGCCCCTTCGGCCGTGGTCTCGTTGTTCTCCATGAAGCCGGCCGGCAGCGTCCAGTAGCCGTGGCGCGGTTCGATCGCGCGCTTGCACAGCAGCACCTTCAGTTCGCCGTCGCGTTCCCATACGGGGATGGTGCCCAGAACCATCTTGGGGTTCTGGTAGTGGATGGTGGCGCAGTTGCCGCACACGTAGCGGGGGCGGTTGTCGCCGGCCGGGATCGCCAGGCTGACGGGGGCGGCGCATTCGGAACAAAATTTCATAGGGGATAGCTCAAGTCGGTGGATATGCTCACTTTGACTACTTTACACCGATAGTCGCCTGTGCGGCATGCCCTATGCCTCTAGGTAACAGCATTTATTCGGGCTATCGCAGCCGATGTCAGGATTAATATTGCCTAATGTAAGGATTTGCCCTATAATGACTACATCAGACGCGGGGTGGAGCAGTCTGGCAGCTCGTCGGGCTCATAACCCGAAGGTCACAGGTTCAAATCCTGTCCCCGCAACCAAATTCAAAAGCCGTTGATGCCGTCAGGTATCAGCGGCTTTTTCATTTGCGCGGCGTTTGAGCGGGATCAAGGTCCATCGACGCCCGGAAAACCTCCTTTCCCTATAATCGACCTTCTTGTGGGGAGTTTTTTCATGCGAAAAATCAGACCTTCCGCGATTGTCGTGTTTCTTTCCATGCTGGCGCTGGTGTTGCTGCTGGCGGTGCTGAGCGCCTGGTGCGGCGTGGGCAATATTCCCGGCCTGGGCGATTTCCGGGGCGTGGCCGTCACCGCGGCGGCCGTGGCGCTGGTCTACCTGTACGGCATGCTGGTGTTCCGGATTTTCATGTGGGCGCTGCCCCTGCATGATGGCAATATCGAATTCGGCTCCAGGCAGGAGTTCATCTACCAGGTCTATGTGCTGTTCTACCTGATCCTGTTCAATTCGCTGATACGCGGCGGCATCATTCCGATTCCGATCATGCGGCTGATCTATCTCGGGCTGGGCGCCCGCCTGGGCGCCAACACCTACAGCTCGGGCATCATTTACGATCCCTCGTTTGTGACCATGGGCGCTAACAGCGTGGTGGGCGAGACGGCCTTGCTGGTGCCCCATGTGATCGAGGGCGATACCTTGGGACATTATTTCATCACGATAGGCGACCATGTCACGATAGGCGCCCATGCGGTCGTGCTGTCAGGTGTGACGATAGGCAATAACGCCATCGTGGCGGCCAATTCGCTGGTGGCCAAGGGCACGCGCATCGAGTCCGGCGAGATCTGGGGCGGCAGCCCGGCGCGGCGCCTGAAATAAAAAGGCCGGCGCCCCCAAGCGCCGGCCTCTACCGATTACCGATCGCACACCCCGGCCAGGGATCATTGCCGTTTTTCGCGGCGGCGGCCGAACGACCCCATGCCGAAGATGCCTGCCGCAACCAGCGCCAGCGTGGCCGGCTCAGGCACGGGCGTGAATTGCTGGGCTCCGTCGATGTTCAACACGAATTGCGAATCCGTGTTCGGACCGGTCGCAATGCCGTTGACCAGCAGCGGACGGGTGAAGCCGGGCGCGGCCGGGCCGGGGAAGTTGAGCGTGGTGTCGAACCGGGTGCCGGCCAGGGCCGGCGAGACGTAGGTCGAGTTCGTCATCAGCACGGTGCCGGCCAACGTCGCCGAGCCCACGCCGGTGGCGCCGGGAGTGCCGGACGTGCCGGTCGCTAAAAAGGTCGACAGTTCCGCGTCCCAGGTGCCCGACAGCATGGCCACGCCATCGGTGAATCCCAGTCCGGTCGCTTGGTCGGCATCGGGCGAGTTATCGAAATACACCGTCCAGGTGCTGGTGGTGGAGGGGGTGAAGGTGAGGGCGACCGTCGAGCAGCCCGCATTGAGGCAGGTAGCCCGTTCGTGCAAGGTGGCGGTGGTCGTCAGCTCGTAGGTGCCTACGGCGGGGCCTGGGGGCGCGACGCGCAGATCCGGCGTTGCCGAGGTGCTGCCGATGGCTGCGGCGAAGGCCTGGTACGTCAGGGTGAAGTCGGCGAAATCGCCGGTATTGTTGGCGGGGGTCAGGGTGAACCCCTGAACCAGGCCTGCGCCGTTTTGATGCCAGTCGATCCCCGTGAAATTCTGGAGGACGCCATCGCCGCCCAAGGCGGACGGGGCGGCCGGTTCTCCGGGGTTGCCTGCAAACAGCACGTTGGCGGCGCTACGGGTGTCCAGCGTGGTCGCGTGGACTGCGCCGATCGAGAACAGCGCTCCCAGCAGAGCGCTTAGTGTGCCTAATTTTTTCATTTTATTTCCTTCCTGATGAATGAAGAATCGCTACGCAAGGGGCTTCGAAACTTTGCCAACCCATCTAAACGGGGCGGCTACCCTCTACCTAGCAAATGCCAAGCCATGTCCGAAGGAATGTGTAAGTGATTGTTTTAACAGCATATTTTGGCGTTGTTCCGGTCTGTTAACGAGGGCCTGTAAAAATAACCGACACTACATCGTGTCGAGTTTCGCCTTCACCTCGGCGCGTTTCGGGAAGTCCTTGCCGGAGGCCAGCAACTGTTCCAACTGGCGCCGCGCCGCGATGATATTGCCGGCCTTCAGCAGGGTCAGGCCGAGGTGATAGCTGATGTCGGGCGTGTCGGGCGCCAGCGTGTTGGCCTTGCGCAGCAAGGGCAGGGCGCGGCCGGTGTCGCCTTGCTCGGACAGTATCCAGCCCAGGGTGTCGAGGACGGCGGGGCTGGTGCCGGCCAGCCGGTAAGCCTGTTCGGCGGTGGCCAGGGCGCGCTCGTCCTTTTCCTGCTGGTAGGCCCAGGCCAGGTTGTTGAGCGCCACGGCGTTTTTCGGGTCGAGCCGGACGATGGACTCGAACAAGCCGATCGCCGCCGGGTATCGCCCGGCCGACAGCTCGGCGCTGGCCAGGTAGAGCCGGACGCTGAGCTCGGCCGGGTGTTGCTGCAGCCACTGGGCGGCGTGCTGGTTCGCCTCCTTGCTTTTGCCCGCCTTCAGCAGCGCCTGGTGGAGCTTGATCGCCAGCGGCGGCAACTTGCTCATCTTGAACGCCTGCTCGTAGGCGCGCAGCGCTTCCTGCGGTTTCTGCCGCTCCATCCAGATATCGCCCTCCAGCGTCAGCCCCGCCGGCAGGTCGGGCCGCTGGCGCTGCACGGTCTGGGCGAGGGCCAGCGCCTCGGTGTAGTCTTTATTTTCCACCAGCAAGGTCGCGGCGAGGACCTGGGCTTCGAACCAGTCCGGTTTCAGGCGCAGGGCTTTCTTGGCGGAATCGAGGGCGCCGGCCTTGTCCTTGAGCGCGGCCTGGGCATAGGCGCGGCGCAGCTGCACGGCGGCCGAGGCCGGCTGCAATCCGGCCAGCTTGCCATAGTTTTCCAGCCCCGCTTCGTAGTTGCCGTTGGCAACCTGGATCTGCGCCAGCAGCGCCAGCGCGTCGGGATCGGCTGGATGGCTGGTCAGTAGCGACTGGGCCAGTTTCAGGGCCTTGTCCCTGGCGCCGGCACCCTGGTAAAGATTCGCCAGCAGCAAGGCCGGCGTCAGGGCGTCGGGATGTTCGGCGGTGGCGCGTTCCAGCCAGCGCATCGCTTCCGGGGCGTTATTGCGCCGCAGGGCCAGGCGGGCCAGCGCCGTCATCAGGCCAACGTTGCGCTTGTCTTTGGCCAGCGCTGCCTCGTAACGCTGGCGCGCCTGTTCGGGTTTCTTTTCCGCCAGATCCATTTGCGCCAGGTTTTCAAGCGCCGGCAGGTAGGAAGGGTCCAGCGCCAGCGCCTGCTCGAAGCCGGCGCGCGCGCCAGCCAGGTCGTGTTTGGACAGGAGGATGCCGCCCTTCATGTTTTGTACCAGGGGATTTTTGCCGTCGTGCCGCTCCATCGCCGTGATCGCCGACAAGGCCTTGTCGTATTCCTGGTTGCGCAAATAGGTCATCGCCAGCAGGATGCCGGCGCGGCCGCTCTTGTCGTCCAGCGTGGTGGCCTGTTCCAGTTCGGCCACCGCGCGCGCCGATTCGCCCGCGCCCAGGCGGCTCAAGCCCAGCGAGGTGTGCAGGCTGGCCGTTTGCGGCGCCAGGTCGCTGGCCGCCTGGAAGTACTCGGCGGCCTTGGCGAAATGCCGGGCCTGCATCTGCGCTTGCCCGGCCAGGGCCAGCAATTCCACGTCCTTCCGGTTGGCTTCCAGCAGCGGTTCCAGCACGGAGAGCGCGTCGTCGGTCTTGCCGCTCCTCAACAGCAGTCCGGCCAGGCGCTTGCTGGCGTAGACCTGGTGCGGAGTCGTGTCGAGGAATTTGCGGAAGGACAGTTCGGCTTCCAGATACGAGCCCATCGCCAGCTGAACCGAGCCCATCAGGAGGACGCTGGGCATGTGGTCCGGCATCGCGCGCAAGATCTGCTGCAGGGTGTCGCGCGCCGCCGGATATTTCGCTTCCTGAAAATCGAGCAGGGCTTGTGTGTAGAACACTTGCAAGCTGCCGGGCGCGTTCTTGCGGGCGGCGTCGATTTCGGCGCGGGCTTCGGCCAGCTTTTTGCCCTGGATCAGCAGGTTGGCGCTGTCGACGTGGGCCTGGGTATTGTTCGGTTGCAGCGTCAGGATCTTCTTGTACGTCAGCAGGGCTTCCGCTTCCTTGCCCTGCAGGCGCTGCAGGTCGCCCTTGAATCGCAGGCATTCGATGTTGTCGGGATGTTTGGCCAAGGCGCGTTCGATGCGTTCGGCGGCCAGGTCCAGGTGCTGCGATATTGCGGCGATTTTCGCCTGGCCCAGCAGGGCGTCGGCCAGGTCCGGTTCTTGCGCCAGCACTTCGTCGAATTGTTGCCGGGCTTGCTCGGTGTCGCCCAGTCCCAGATGCGCGTTGGCGCGCAAGACCAGCAGCGCCGCCTGGCGCGGACCGGCCGGATCCGGTTGGAGGTCGTCGAGCAGCTTCTGGAACTGGCCCTGCATCAGCATCACCTTGCCCAGGCGCGGCAGGACTTCCGCCGGCGCCATGCCCAGCGCCTTGGCCTTGCGCAGTTCCTTGTCAGCCGATGCGGCATCGCCCGCTTCGATGTACACCTCGCCCAGCAGCAGGCGGGCGTTGGCGTTGTCGGGCGCTTTTTGCAGGGCGTTTTTCAGTTCGATGATGGCCGACCTGGTTTCGCCCCGCGCCCGGTATTGCCGGGCCTGGGCCATCAGGCTGTCGGCATCGCGCGCGCTGTGGCAGGCGCCCAGCGTCAGCATCAACAGCATCGGGGCTACGATTCGGGTCATGCTGGTCTCCTGGACGGTGGCACCTCCGCGATCTTAGGGCGCAATACCGGCGTTCGCCTTACGCTTGATCAAGCCAGCGTGGCGTAGGAGATCCTGATGTAGTCGAGCATGGCGGGCGTGATCCAGCTTCCGCTCAGCAGCGCGGGTTCCAGGTCGTGCGCGGTGCGGATCTTGGCCAGCGTGGCCTGGTCGCCGCCGATCTGCGACAGGAACAGCGCCATCCAGCGCCGCGCCAGCGCCTGCGCCGACGGCGCGTCGTGGGCGATGCCGTCTTCCAGGTGCTGGTGCACGCCGGCAATCAGCGCCATCCACTCTTCCTGGTGCTTGCCGCTGTTGGCGCGCAAGATGCGCAGTTCGCCGGGGTCCAGGTAGCGCGCGTAGATGCCCAGCCTGCGCGCGCCCATCGCCGCCGACACGTACTCTCTCAATGCCGGCGTGATGCGGGTCTGCTGCTGCGCCTTGACCTCCCGCTCCAGCATGACGGTGATGCGGCGCGCGAACTCGGGATTGGCGGCGGTGTCATGCTGCAGCGTGCGCATCCAGCGCTCCGACAGTTCGCCCGCGCGCGCGTCGTCCGGCGGTACGCCTTGCGCCATCAGTGCTTCCACCTCGGCCACCAGCGCGGCCCAGGCGGCGTTGCGGCGCGCGTCTTGTTGCCAGAAGGGCAGGCGTTTCAACTCCTCGCGGGTGAAATACTTGTCGTACAGGTCCATCATCTCCAGCGTCCGCAGCCAGTCGGACAGCTCGGGACTGTCGCCCCGGCTCAGCACGTGTTGCAGCCGCGTCAGCTGTTCGCGCAGCGTGGTGGCCTGCTCGATCTGCTTGCCCAGCGCGGCGATCTGCTGCGCGACGATGTCGGCGAACGGCGCGTCCGGGCTGGCCAGGAAAGTGGCGATGTCGCCCAGCGACATGCCGAAGCGCCGCAGCGTCTGGATGTGGTGCAGGCGCGCGACGTCGTCGCGGTTGTACAGGCGGTAGCCGGAGCCGGCGCGGCCCGACGGCTTCAGCAGGCCGATGCTGTCGTAGTGGTGCAGCGCGCGCACGGTCAGGCCGGCGCGCGCGGCCAGCTCGCCGATCTTCAATACGTTGCTGTCGCGGGGTGCTGTCATGGGCGCTAGTGTACGACAGGCCTCAGGCCAGCGCATCCTTGGGCAGCTTCAGCAGCAAGGCCAGCAGCGAGGCCAGCTCGGTGCGCATCTCGCGGCGGTCGACGATCATGTCGATGGCGCCGCGTTCGAGCAGGAACTCCGGCCGCTGGTAGCCCTCGGGCAGCGTCACGCCCAGCGTGCTCTTGATGACGCGCGCGCCGGTGAAGGCGATCAGCGCCTTCGGCTCGGCCAGCACCAGGTCGCCCAGGAAGCAGAACGAGGCTGAAATGCCGCCCGAGGTGGGATCGGTCAGCACCGACACGAAGGGCAGCTTCTTTTCCGCCAGTTTGGCCAGCATGGCGGTGGTCTTGGCCATCTGCATCAGCGACATCAGGCCCTCCTGCATGCGCGCGCCGCCGCTGGCGGTGATGCAGATGAAGGGCACATGCTGGTCGATCGCCGCCTGCACGCCGCGCACGAAGCGCTCGCCCACCACCGACCCCATCGAGCCGCCCATGAAGTCGAATTCAAAGCAGGCCACCACCACCGGCACTGACAGGATGGCGCCGCCGATCACGACCAGCGCGTCGGTCTCGCCGGTGGCCGCCATCGCCGCCCGCAGCCGATCGGGATAGCTCTTGCTGCCCTTGAATTTCAGCGTGTCGACCGGCAGCACTTCCTGGCCGATTTCATGCCGGCCGCCGGGGTCGAGCAAGGCGTCCAGGCGGGCGCGGGCGCGGATGCGCAGGTGGTGGGCGCATTTGGGGCAGACGTGGAGGTTGGCCTCCAGGTCGGCGCGGTACAGCACCGCCTCGCAGGCCGGGCACTTGAGCCACAGGCCGGCCGGGATCGACTGCCGCTGCTCGGCGCCGCGCTTGATGCGCGGGATGAGTTTTTCCAGCCAGCTCACGGCGGTTGACTGCTGCATGGTGTTCTCCTTCACGATAATGCAGCAGATCGTAAAGCCTGACGTAGCGTCAGGCTCAAGCGAAAAACAATATTGACGGTGCGCTAACGGCCGCGTGGTGCGACTGTGCACCGATTAACACAACGGGCTTTGTCAAATTTGACTTAAGTCAAGGACGTGCGATTTACCGCCGGCCGGCGCGTGGCATTGCTGGGCATCCCCCAGTGCGAATGCTACTCTCAAGCAATTCTTACCACCCCGGTGCCTGTCATGGCTAGCAATCATTCCCGATTTATCGTATTGGTCACCGCGACCTACGTCGTGCTCGGCACGGCCTGGGTGCTGTTGTCGGACCAGTTGTTGTCCGCGATTGCAACGGACACCATGGTCTGGTTGTCCGGCGCCAAGGGCGTGTTCTTTGTGACGTGCAGCGCGGCCGGTTATGCGCTGGCGATGCGGGCGGTGTCGGCCGCCGCCGACCGCCGCCAGCCGCTGTTCGAGGTGGCGGCCCGCGGCCTGGCGCCCGGCGCCGGCCACCGCTATGGCTGGTGCCACTATCCGCTGGCGCTGGTGCTGGTCGGTGCGATGCTGATGATCCGCGTCAATCTGGTGGACGCCAGCGAGCCGCGTCCCTTGCTGCTCATGTTCATGCTGCCGATTATGATCAGCGCGCTGGTGGGCGGCCTGGGGCCGGGCTTGCTGGCGACGGCGTCGGCGGCGCTGGGCATCAAATGGCTGGTCCTGCACCCGTTGCACAGCCTGCGTTTCAATGACCACTATGACCTGATGCAGTGGCTGCTGTTGATGGTCAACGGCGTGGTGGCCAGCATGCTGAGCGAATTCATGCGCAGCGCCCTGCGCAAGGGCGAGTCGGACCGCAAGCTGTTGAGCGGCATCGTCGGCGGCACCTCGGACGCGGTGTACGTCAAGGACCTGCAGGGCCGCTACCTGCTGGTCAATCCGGCCACGGTGGCATTTCTCGGCAAGCCGGCGGACCAGATCCTCGGCAACACCGACGAGCAGCTGTTTTCCGCGCAGTCGGCCGCCAGGGTACGGCAGCACGACCAGTCGGTGATGCGGACCGGCCGCACCCAGACCAGCGAGGAACACGTCACGCTGCCCGACGGCCGCGAGGCGCTGTTCCAGTCCACCAAGGGGCCGCTGCTGGACCGCACCGGCCGCGCGTCCGGCATCTTCGGCATTTCACGCGACGTCACCGAGCGCAAGCAGGCCGAGGAACGCATCGAACACCTGGCGCACTACGACGTGCTGACCGGCCTGCCCAACCGCGCGCACCTGGACGAGCGCGCGAGCCAGGCGATCCTGCAGGCGCAATGCGGCGGCCACAAGCTGGCGGTGATGTTCCTGGACCTGGACCGCTTCAAGGACATCAACGACAGCCTGGGGCACAGCATCGGCGACGCGCTGCTGGTCATGCTGGCGCGCCGCCTGCGCCTGACGCTGCGGGCCGACGACGTGGTGGCGCGGCTGGGCGGCGACGAATTCATCTTCCTGCTGCATGGCGACGACGCGGCCGCCCTGCCGCGGGTGGCGCAGAAGATCCTCGACATGGTGGCCGAGCCGTTCGCCATCGACCAGCATGAGCTGGCGGTCAGCGGGTCGATCGGCGTGGCGCTCTATCCGCAGGACGGCAAGGACCTGGAAGCGCTGGTGCGCTGCGCCGACGTGGCCATGTACCGCGCCAAGCAGAATGGCCGCAACGGCTACAGCTTCTTCACCAGCGACCTGGAGGAGGAGGCGGTGCGGCGGCTGCAGATCATCAACGCGCTGCGGCACGCGCTGGAGAACCATGAACTGAGCGTGCACTACCAGCCGCAGTTCGACGCGCGCGACGGCGCCATCATCGGCGCCGAGGCGCTGCTGCGCTGGCAGCATCCGGCGCTGGGATCGGTGTCGCCGGCCGAGTTCATCCCGGCCGCCGAGGAGAGCGGCTTGATGCTGCCGATCGGCGAATGGGTGCTGCGCCAGGCCGTGCGGCAGATGAAGGCCTGGCTGGACCAGGGCATGGCGCCGTTCGTGATGGCGGTGAACCTGTCGGCCGCGCAGTTCCGCCATCCCGACCTGCCGCAGCTGGTCGGCAGCATCCTGATGCAGGAGCAGCTGGCGCCGGAATTCCTGGAGCTGGAGCTGACCGAGGGCGCGGCCATGCACGATCCACCGGCCGCCATCGCCGTGATGGACCAGCTGCACGAGCGCGGCGTGCGCATGGCGATCGACGATTTCGGCATCGCCTACTCGTCGCTGAGCTATCTGAAGAAGTTCAAGATCTACAAGCTGAAGATCGACCAGTCCTTTGTGCACGACATCAGCACCGATCCGGAGGACCGCGCCATCGTGGCCGCCATCGTCAACCTGGCGCGCGGCCTGGGCCTGCGCACCATCGCCGAGGGCGTCGAGCACCCGGCGCAGCTGGAGTACCTGCGCGAGCATGGCTGCGACGAGATACAGGGCTTCTACTACAGCCGGCCGTTGACCGCCGCGCAGTTCGAGGCGTTCGTCCTGGAGCGGGAGGCGCGCCGCGTGGCCTAGGCTTGCGCCTCGCGCGGATGCAGGCTGGCCCACAGGTGGGCGGCGGCCATGGTGCGGTGGGGACTGTAGCGGGCCAGGATCTGCTCGGTGCGCGCCATGTCCGGCTTGGCCTCCTCGCCCAGCAGGTGCTGGAGCGCGGCGCGCACCGCGACGTCGCCGTGCAGCGAGCAGTCGGCGTGGCCGTAGCCGCGCAGCAGGCCGTAGTTGACGGTCCACGGCCCGATGCCCTTGACGGCCAGCAGCGCCGTCGACACCTGCTCGATGCTGTTGGTCGGCGACAGTGCCAGCGCCAGTTCTCCCGAGGCGACCAGGCCGGCCAGGCGCAGCAGCGTCTCGGCCTTCGCGCGCGAGAACTTGCGGCTGGTCAGGTCGTCCGGTTCCAGCCTGGCCGCGTCGGCGGCGGTGGGGTAGCACCACAAGCCGCTGCTGTGCTGGCGGCCCGCCTGCAGGATGAAGGTGCGCCGCAGCGAGATCGCGAACGACAGGTTGATCTGCTGGCCGATGATGGCCCACGTCAGCGCCTCGAACACCGTGGCCGACTGCACGATGCGCAGGCCGGGCTGGGCGCGCGTCAGGGGGCCGAACAGCTTGTCCTTGGCGGCGAATTGGCTGAACGGTTCGGGATCGATGCGCAGGCCGAGGATGCTCAGCGCCGCCTCGCGCACCTGTGCCTGCCCGGCGGCGGACAGCTTGCCGTCGGCATGCGCGGCGCAGCTGGCGCTGGTGGGCGCGGCGGGGTGGTCGGGCACGATCTCCAGCACCACCGGCACGCCGTCGATCAGCATGCCCTTGCGCAGGCGCTCCGGGCCCACTTCCTCGGCCACGCCTTCGGGATCGCGGCTGTGGAAGGCCAGCACGTCGTGCAGCCGGTAGCCGGGCGGCAGCGGCAGCGTGTAAGGCTTCATGCCGCCTTGGCCTTGTTCAGGAAGCCGAAGCTGGGGCGGAAGCCCGTCACCAGCGCCGTGCCGGTGATGACGATGGCGGCGCCGGCGAAGGTGTACCAGCCCACGCTCTCCTGAAGGAACAGCACGCCCCACAGGATGCCGAACAGGGGGCTGAGGAAGGTCACCGTCAGCGCCGACGACGGGCCGACATCCTGGATCAAACGGAAGTAGATCAGGTAGGCCACGCCGCTGCACAACACGCCCAGGGCCAGCACCGCGCCCATGATGCCGATGGTCGGCGCGCCCGGCGCAGGGAAGAACGGCAGCGCCGGCAGCACCAGCAGCGTGGACGCCCACATCGAGCCGTGTGCGTTGGCGAACGGCTCGACCGTCCTGGCCTGCTTGGCGTAGTTGCTGGCGATGCCGTAGTTGAAGGAGGCGAACAGCACCGCCGCGATGGCGATGCCGGCGCCGGGCTTGGTGGTCACGTGGTCGAAGCCGACCAGCAGCGCCACGCCGCAGGCGCCCAGCGCCAGGCCGAGCATCACCTTGGCGCTGACCATCTGGCGGGTCCAGACGGCGCCGATCAGGGTGCCCCACAGCGGCGTGGTGGCGTTCAGCACGGCCAGCAGGGAGGCCGACAGCGTGCGCGCGGCGAAGGCGAACATCAGGAACGGCAGCGCGGAGTTGAACAGGCCGAGGATCAGGTAGTGCTTCCAGTGCTGGCGCAGGTTCAGCGGTTTTTTCAGCGCCAGCGCCATCGCCGCCAAAAACAGTGAGGCGAACAGCACGCGGTATTCGATCAGCACGGCCGCGCCCAGCACCGGCGCGGCGATGCGCATGAACAGGAAGGAGCCGCCCCAGATGGCGGCGAGAAGTATGAGGCGGAGCAGGTTGGCGGTGCTCATGCGGAGTCCAGTCGATGAATGATGCGCTATTGTCCCGTACCACGTGCGACGTGGGCTAGCCGGTTCTTGCTATTGAATTGTCCGTTCTTGCGCTTCTTTACGCGGCGCCCAGGTCCACCGCGCATGCGCTGTCGCCGGGGGCGGTGGGCGTGGCCGCGTGCGGGACCAGCATCGCGGCCGGCACGCCGTTCTTAATCGCGGTCATCTCGGCCAGGATGGAGATGGCGATCTCGGACGGCGTCTTGCTGCCGATGTACAGGCCGATCGGCCCGTGCAGGCGCGCCAGCTGCTCGCGCGTCAGGTCGAACTCCAGCAGCCGCTCGCGGCGCTTGGCGTTGTTCAGGCGCGAGCCGATGGCGCCGACGTAGAACGCCTCCGACTTCAAGGCCTCCATCAGCGCCAGGTCGTCCAGCTTGGGGTCGTGGGTCAGCGCGACGACGGCGCTGCGGCGGTCCAGCTTCAGCGCCAGCACGACATCGTCCGGCATCTCGTGCACCAGCTGCACGCCGTCGACCTGCCAGCCGGCGCGGTATTCCTCGCGCGGGTCGCAGACGATGACGTGGTAGTCCATGGCGGTGGCGACCTGCGCCAGGAAGCGCGACAGCTGGCCGGCGCCGATGATCAGCAACCGCCAGCGCGGGCCGTGCAGGCTGACCATGGCGCGCTCGCTGACCTGCATCTGCGCGCCCGGCGGGGCCCTGGACAGTTCGACCTCGCCGGAACGCAGGTCCAGGCGGCGCTGCACCAGTTCGTGCGCCTCCAGCCGTTCCAGCAGCTCGGCGACGCGGCTGCGCGCCGACAGCGGCTCGATCGCCAGCTCGATGGTGCCGCCGCAGGGCAGGCCGAAGCGGTGGGCCTCGTCGGCGGTGATGCCGTAGCTGACGATTTCCGGCGCGGTGCGGCGTATGCCCTCGTTGCGCACCCGGGCGATCAGGTCGTCCTCGATGCAGCCGCCGGAGACGGAGCCGATCACCGTGCCGTCCTCGCAGATGGCCAGCGTGGCGCCCACCGGACGGGGACTGGAGCCCCAGGTCTTGATGACGGTGATCAGTTCGCAGCGGCGCCCCGCGGCGATCCACGCCGCGCTGGTTTTCAGTACTTCGAGGTCGATGCTGTCCATGGATGGAATATACTACGGCTCTCTAAAGCTTGCAGGAACTGCCATGACCACTCCCAAGGAAGACGACGGCTCGCCCAAATTCGGCCGCCTGCTGATCGTGCTGATACTCGCCGTGCTGGTATGCGCGGGCCTGACCTGGCTGATGGGGAATGTGTTCCCTAATTTTCCTAACTAAGTTCCCGAACTAAGCTATTGGCATAGCACCGACAGCGCGTTGTCGAACGGGCTGTCCGGAACGATGTCTTCCGGGTTGAACTTCTCGTACTTGTAGTTTTCGACCGGCTCTCCCTTGCCCATGGCCTCGGGGTAGAACACCTGCGACAGCAGCACGGTGGTGCGGTCTTCGCAGGAGTACATGTGCAGCGCCTTGACCGAGCGGTAGGGCCGGCCCTCGGGCGTGGTTTGCGCCTTGCCGAAGCTGCGCATGGACCAGGCCTTGCGCGTCTTGTCGGCCTTGATGATGCTGGCCTTGTCGATGTAGAAGACGCCGGCGCCATCGCCCTTCACCCGGGCCCACTTCGCCGCCTGGGCCCAGCTACACATCAGTATCAAGATGATTGCCAACAGGCCCTGCTTGTTCATTGTGGTCTCTCAGGTTTATGGCACCAGCGGTTTCTTGGCCGCCTGCTTGCCTTTGATTTCGGCGATGGTCTTGTCGATCACCGACAGGCGATAGTGGACGGCGGGGTGGATGGCAGTATACCCGTTCAGCACCGTGGCGGGATATTGGCCGGCCAGGCGCTGCCAGAAGGCGTGCGCGTGGTCCAGGCTATAGCCGGCGCGCGCCACCATGTACAGCGACAGGTAGTCGGCCGCCGCGTCCAGCTCCTGCGGCATGGGCTTGACGCCGCCGGTGGTGATCAGCATGGTCAGGTCGGGACGCACCGACACCAGGTTGTCGATGATGCCGCCGACCGTGTAGGCGGAACGGGTGGTGGCCGCGTGGCCCAGCACATTGTGGGCGATGTCCTTGGCCAGCACGTAGGCGATGGCTTCGTCGCTCTGCGCGAAGTTGACCATGCCGCGCGTGATCAGCACGCGCTGGCCGTCCGAGTAGGCGTTGATGTTGTCCGAATTGCCGATGTCGATCTTGAAGGCGCAGGCGCGCGTGACCGGCACGTTGAGCGCCTGGTTGCGGCCATCGCGCGCGACGATCAGGTTGAGCGACTGGTGGCCGGAGACCAGCGGGCCGAGGATGCCGGCGGCCAGCGTCTCGGCGTTCTGGCCGGTGGGCAGGCTCTTGCCCTCGGCGGCGACCAGCCCGTCGCCCTTGCGCAGGCCGGCGCGCGCGGCGCCGCTGCCGGCCAGCACGCTGGCCACTTCCAGGCGGTCGCCATAGTTCAGCACCGCCTGCGCGGCGTCGACGAATTCGCCGGTGTAGGAGTATTTGTTCTTGGCGGTGAAGCCGAGCAGGTTGCGCGCCTGCGTGCGGCACAGGTCCGCGTTGTTGATCAACAGCGGGCCGGCGATGCGGTACAGGCGGTCCTGCAGCGCCACCATCTGGGTCAGGGCTTCGCGCGCGGCGGCCATCTTGGCGGTGACCACCGGCGGTTCCTCGTTGATGACGCGCGCCACCACGGGTTCGGCGGGGGCGGGCGCCGGCTTGGACTTGAAGGACGAGCAGGCCGACAGCAGCATGGCCGCCGCCAGCAAAGACAATGGGGCGAATTTATTGATCTTGTTTGTCTGCTGGACCATCCGGGGTCTCCGTGTATTGTTGTTAGTGTTTGCCGGTGCTGCCAAAACCGCCTTCACCGCGCTCGCTGTCGCCGAATTCCTCGACCACGTTGAAGCCCACCTGCAGCACCGGCACGATGATCAGCTGCGCCAGGCGTTCCATCGGGTTCAGCGTGAAGGCGCTGTGGCCGCGGTTCCAGGTCGAGATCATCAACTGGCCCTGGTAGTCGGAGTCGATCAAGCCTACCAGATTCCCCAGCACGATGCCGTTTTTGTGGCCCATGCCGCTGCGCGGCAGGATCATGGCGGCGTAGCCCGGATCGGCGACGTGGATCGCCAGGCCGGTTGGAATCAGCACGGTCTGCCCGGCTTCGATGACCATCGGCGCGTCGATGCAGGCGCGCAGATCGAGGCCGGCGGAACCTGGCGTGGCGTAGGCCGGCATCTGGTCTTTCATGCGCGGGTCGAGGATTTTGACGTCGATGTTTTTCATTTAATTGGCAAATAGGGAGTGCTGGGAGATCCGTTTGGAGATCTCGGAAATCAGTTGGCGCGCCAGCGTGAGCTTGTCGGCGCGCGGCAAAATGGTGTGGCCGTTTTCATCGAACAGGATGATGGTGTTGTCGTCCTGGCCGAAGGTGTGGTGGCCGATATTCCCCACTAGCAGGGGGATGCCTTTTTTCTCGCGCTTGTCGGCGCCGAACTGGATCAGGTTTTCCGATTCGGCGGCGAAGCCCACGCAGTAGGGATGGCCGGCCAGCGTGGTGCGCGCGGCGACGCTGGCGAGGATGTCCGGGTTCTGTTCGAACTTCAGGTCCGGCACCGAGCCGTCCGGGTTCTTCTTCAGTTTCTGCTCGCTGGAGTTGGACACGCGCCAGTCGGCCACCGCCGCCACCGCGATGAAGATGTGCTGGTGGTCGACATTGGCCATGACCGCGTCGTGCATCTGCAGCGCGCTTTGCACGTTGATGCGCTGGACGCCGAACGGCGCCGGCAGCGCGGTCGGGCCGGACACCAGCACCACCTCGGCGCCGGCTTCGCGCGCGGCGCGCGCCACGGCGTAACCCATCTTGCCCGAGGACAGATTGGTGATGCCGCGCACCGGGTCGATCGGCTCGAAGGTCGGGCCGGCGGTGATCAGGATGCGCTTGCCCGCCAGGACCTTGGGCTGGAACGACGCGATCAGTTCTTCGAGCAGCTGCGCCGGTTCCAGCATGCGGCCCATGCCCACTTCGCCGCAGGCCTGGTCGCCGGAGGCGGGGCCGAACAGCACGATGCCGTCGTCGCGCAGCTGCTGCACGTTGCGCTGGGTGGCGGGGTTCTGCCACATCTCGACGTTCATGGCCGGCGCCACCAGCAGCGGCACCAGGCGCGGACGCGCCAGGCACATGGTCGACAGCAGGTCGTCGCAGACGCCGTGCGCCAGCTTGTAGATGAAGTCCGCCGAGCAGGGCGCGATGAGGATGGCGTCGGCGTCGCGGGTGACGTCGATGTGGGCCATGTTGTTGTCGACGCGCGGATCCCACTGGCTGCTGAACACTCTGTTGCCGGACAGCGCCTGCATGGTGACGGCGGTGATGAAGTGGGTGGCGGCGTCGGTCATCACCACCTGCACCGAGGCGCCGGCCTTGGTCAGCGCGCGGCACAGTTCCGCCGCCTTGTAGCAGGCCACGCCGCCGGACAGGCCGAGGACGATTTTCTTGCCGGTCAATTCCATCATGATGTGCTGCCCCAGTTAGCGGTTCACCCGGCGCAGCTCATCGAGGATGAACAGCGCCGCGCCGATGCAGATGGCCGAGTCGGCGACGTTGAACGCCGGGAAGTGGCCCAATCCGCTCCAGTGGAAATCCAGGAAGTCGACCACGTGGCCGTACAGGATGCGGTCGATGACGTTGCCGATGGCGCCGCCCAGGATCAGCGACAGCGCCCACGAGAACATGCGCTGGCTGCCGTGCTTTTTCAGCAGCACGATGATCCAGGCCGCCGCGCCCAGCGCGATGGCGGTGAAGAAGTAGCGCTGCCATCCGCCGCTGTTCTGCAGGAAGCTGAACGCCGCGCCCTTGTTATAGGCCAGCACCAGGTTGAAGAAGGAGGTGATGACTTTTTCTTCGCCGAGCTGGAAGGTCTTGGTGATGGTGATCTTGGAGAGCTGGTCGAACAGGACGACGATGGCGGCAATGCCCAGCCAGGGCGTGAGGCTGCCCGAGGATTTGGTCGGAAAGATTTTTTTGGTGGCCATAAAATTTCAGAGTGGTTCGTGGCGACGGCGCCGCCGCTCCCGGTGGGGAACGGCGGCCCTCATATTAAGCGAACTTGCGTTTTTCGCCCGCACCGAACAGATTGCTGTGGCAACGGCCGCACAGGGTCGGATGGTCGGCGTGCGAGCCGACATCGGCGCGGTAGTGCCAGCAGCGCTCGCACTTCTCCGCCGTGGACGCGGCCACTTCGACCGCTTCCTCCGCTTCGCTCGCCACCTGCACCGCCTTGGCGGCCGAGGTGATGAAGACGAACTTCAGGTCGTCGTCCAGGCTGGCCAGCATCTGGTACTTGTCGCCGGCGGCCTTGATGGTCAGTTCCGCCTGCAGCGAGGAGCCGATAGCGCCTGAGGTGCGCACGTCTTCGAGCTGCTTGGTGACGTCGTTGCGGACCGCGCGCAGGGCCGTGTACTTGGCCAGCAGCGCGGCGGCGTCGGACGCTTCCGGCAGCTTCCACCAGGTCTGCGTGAAGATGGTTTCGTCGCTGGCCTTGTAGGCCTCTTCGCCGGCGAAGATCGCCCATGCTTCCTCCGCCGTGAACGACAGCGCCGGCGCCATCACGCGCAGCAGGCTTTGCGTGATGTGCCACAGCGCGGTCTGCGCCGAACGGCGCGCGTGCGAGGTGACGGCCGTGGTGTACAGGCGGTCCTTGAGCACGTCCAGGTAGAAGCCGCCCAGGTCTTCCGAGCAGAAGTTCTGCAGCTTGGAGTAGACCGGCTGGAATTCATACTGCATGTAGTGCTCGGCGATTTCCGCCTGCAGCGACGCCATGTTGGCGACGGCGTAGCGGTCGATCTCCAGCATGTCGTCGATCGCCACCGCATCCTTGGCGGCGTCGAAGTCGGACAGGTTGGCCAGCAGGAAGCGCAGCGTGTTGCGGATGCGGCGATAGGCTTCGGTGACGCGCTTGAGGATCTCGTCGGAGATCGACAGCTCGCCGGTGTAGTCGGTGGTGGCGACCCACAGGCGCAGCATGTCGGCGCCCAGCTTGTTCCACACGTCCTGCGGCGCGATGGTGTTGCCGATCGACTTGGACATCTTCTTGCCTTCGCCGTCCACCACGAAGCCGTGGGTCAGCAGCGCCTTGTACGGCGGGGCGCCGTTCAGCATCGAGGAGGTCAGCAGCGAGGAGTGGAACCAGCCGCGGTGCTGGTCCGAACCTTCCAGGTACAGGTCGGCCGGGAAGGCCGATTGCTCCTTGTGCGAGCCGCGCAGCACGGTCTGGTGGGTCGAGCCGGAATCGAACCAGACGTCCAGCGTGTCCTTGTTCTTTTCGTAGGCCGACGCTTCGTCGCCGATCAGGTCCTTCAGGTCCAGCGCCAACCAGGCGTCGATGCCGCTCTTCTCGATCAGCTTTGCCACTTGCTCCAGCAGTTCCGGGGTGCGCGGATGCAGCGCGCCGGTTTCCTTGTGGACCACGAAGGCCATCGGCACGCCCCACTGGCGCTGGCGCGACAGGGTCCAGTCGGGACGGTTGGCGATCATGCCGTGCAGGCGCGCCTTGCCCCAGTCCGGGAAGAACTTGGTCTCGTCGATGCCTTTGAGCGCGGTTTCACGCAGCGTGTGGCCGCCGTCCTTCGGCTTCACATCCATGCCGGCGAACCACTGCGAGGTGGCGCGGTAGATGATCGGCGTCTTGTGGCGCCAGCAGTGCATGTAGCTGTGGTCGAACATCTTCACTTCGAACAGCGCGCCCGCTTCCTTCAGGGCGGCGCAGATCGGCTTGGAGGCTTCCCAGATCGTCATGCCGCCGAACAGCGGCAGCGAGGCGGCGTATTTGCCGTCGCCCATGACCGGGGTCAGGATGTTCTCGTCCTTCATGCCATGCGCGCGGCAGGAGATGAAGTCGTCCAGGCCATACGCCGGCGCGGAGTGGACCACGCCGGTGCCGCTTTCGGTGGTCACGTATTCGGCCAGGTACATCGGCGACATGCGGTCGAAGAAGGCGTCCGAGGCGTGCAGCGGGTGGCGGAAGCTGATGCCGCCCAGCGCCGCGCCGTGGCAGGTGGCGATGGTGGTGCCTTCGAGCTTGTAGCGCGCCAGGCAGGCTTCGACCAGGTCCTGCGCCAGGATCAGCAGCAAAGGCTGGCCATCACGCTCGGTCTGCACCAGCGAGTAGATCACTTCGGCGTTGACGTTCAGCGCCTGGTTGGACGGGATGGTCCATGGCGTGGTGGTCCAGATGACGATGAAGCCGTTCTCGGTCGGCAGCTTGTCCATGCCGAAGGCGGTGGCCAGCTTGTCGAATTCGGCGAACTTGAAGCCGACGTCGATGGCCGGGTCGCGCTTGTCCTGGTATTCCACTTCGGCTTCGGCCAGGGCGGACTGGCAGTCGAAGCACCAGTTGACCGGCTTCAGGCCGCGGTAGACGTAGCCTTTCTCCAGCAGCTGGCCGAGGGCGCGCAGTTCGTCGGCCTCGTTCGAGTAGTTCATGGTCAGGTAAGGGTTCTGCCATTCGCCCAGCACGCCCAGGCGGATGAAGTCCTTGCGCTGGCGGTCGACCTGCTCGTAGGCGTAGGCGCGGGCCTTGGTCAGCACTTCGGCGGTCGGCAGGTTCTTGCCGTACAGTTTTTCGATCTGGATCTCGATCGGCATGCCGTGGCAATCCCAGCCCGGCACGTAGGGCGCGTCGTAGCCGGCCATGCCGCGGGCCTTGACCACCATGTCCTTCAGGATCTTGTTGACGGCGTGGCCGATGTGGATGTCGCCGTTGGCGTACGGCGGGCCGTCGTGCAGGATGAATTTAGGACGGCCGGCGGCGGCCTTGCGCACGCGTTCGTAGATTTTCTTGTCTTGCCATTCCTTGACCCAGTTGGGTTCGCGCTTGGCCATATCGCCGCGCATCGGGAATGGGGTTTCGGTCATGTTGACCGGGTATTTACTTTCTGGCTTTTTTGCGGATTTGTTATCGGACATGGTTATCTTCAGTGATTTTTTATTCGGGGAGTTCTGTGTAGCCGGCGCGCGTAGCTGGTCGCGCGGTTAAATTCGGTCGGTGGCCGTGATGGCGCCTTCGCGTTCCTTGAAGCGTTCGGCAAAATACGCGCGGGCGATGTCGGCATCGCGGTGGATGGCGGCGGTCAGCGTCGGCAGGTCGACGTATTTTTCCTCGTCGCGGATCTTGTGCAGGAATTCGACGCGCACCTGTTTGCCGTAGCAGCCCTGGGCGAAGTCGAACACGTGCACCTCCAGTAGCACGCGGCCGCTGTTGTCGACGGTGGGGCGCACGCCCAGGCTGGCCACGGCGGGCAGGGGACGCCCGGCCAGGCCGTGCACCTGCACGATGAAGATGCCGGTCAGCGCGGGGCGGTGCGGCACGCGCAGGTTCAGCGTGGGGAAGCCGAGCGTGCGGCCCAGCTTCTGGCCGTGGATCACGTGGCCGGAGATGGCGTAGGGATGGCCCAGCAGCGCCTCGGCATGGGCGAAGTCGCCCTCGGCCAGCGCGGCGCGCACGGCGGAGGAGGAGATGCGGGTGCTGCCGTTCATCACGGTGGGCAGGGTCTCGACGTGGAAGCCGTAGTGCTTGCCCGCTTCCTGCAGCATCTGCACATTGCCGGCGCGGCGGGCGCCGTAGCAGAAGTCGTCGCCGACCATCAGCCATTTGACGTGCAGGCCCTCGACCAGCACTTTCTCGGTGAATTCCTGCGGCGTGAGCGCGGCGAAGTGGGCCGAGAAGTGCTCGACGATGACGCGGTCGATGCCGTTGTCGGACAGCGATTGCAGCTTGTCGCGCAGGTTGGCGATGCGGGGCGGGGCTTTCGACAGGTCGCCGGCCTTCTGGGCGAAGAATTCGCGCGGATGCGGCTCGAAGGTCATCACGGCGCCTTCCAGCCCGAGGCTGGTGGCGGCTGCGCGCACGCGGCCCAGCAAGGCCTGGTGGCCGAGGTGGACGCCGTCGAAATTGCCGATCGTGAGCGCGCACGGCGCGCGCGCCGCTGCATTGGGTAGACCGCGAAATACCTTCATGGGAATCTGGTGGAAACTGTCGCTAAATGGAGGATTATACGGTTTGTTTGCCGTAGCCGACAGTTATAGCGGGAAATGCGGAGGGAAATGCGGGGGCTAGGCATAAAAAAAGCGCTGGCCGGCGCGGGGCCGGGCAGCGCTTTTGCGCATCGAAACCGCCGGATTACATCGGGTGGTTGATGTTCAGGGTCCAGTAGCGGGCCAGGTCGGCGGTGCCGTCCTTGCCTTTGACCGATTTCAGCGTGGCCAGCGCGGCAGGTTTCTTGCCGGCGATGGACTGGGCGATACCCTGGTGCAGCTTGACAGCTTCAGGATTCTTCGCGGTGCCCAGCTTCACAGCCTGGTCCAGCAGCGCCAGGCCCTTGTCGGCTTTGCCCTGGGAAACCAGCGCGTAGCCCATGTTGGCCAGCGCGTCGGCGTCCTTGTTCTTGACGGCTTCGGCTTCCAGCGCAGGCTGCTTGGCGTCGAACTCGGTCTGGGTCTTGGCGGCCAGGTCTTTCAGGCGCTGGTGGCGGGCGGCGTCGGAGCCGGTGCCCAGCGCGCCTTTCTTGTAGCCCTGGTCGATGATCTTGATCGCTTCGGCAGGATTACCCGCTTGCAGTGCCAGCTGGGACATTTCCATGTACTCGCCCGGCTTGGTCAGCAGGCCGTTGGCCAGGCGCAGGCGCAGCACGTCCAGCGACAGCGTCGACGAGAAGCCTGGCTTGCCCGACACGCGGTTCAGCAGGTCGGCCCAGTAGCTGGTCTTCGGATAGGAACCGGCCAGTTTTTCCAGGGTCTGGACATAGCCTTCCTTGTCGTTCTGCTTGAGCTGGATATTGGCCAGCATCTGCAGCGACGATTCCGAACCGGCTTTCGACGATTGCAGTTCCTTGGCCGCTTCGGCGTATTTGCCGCTGATGTAGTAGGTCTGGATCAGCAGATCGCGCATCTGGCCGTCGTTAGGATTGTCCTTCAGCGCGCGCTGGATCCAGGTGATGGCCTTTGGGTAGTCCTTGGCGCGGTAGTAGATGCCGGCCAGGGCCTGGGTGAATTTTGGTTGTTCGGCAGCAGACAGCTTGCCGGAGTTGATGACCGCTTCGAAGGCCTTGGCGGCCTGGTCGTTATCGCCTGCGGCCACAGCGGCCGAAGCGCGGGTGCGTTCGATCAGATAGGATTCGTTGGGCGATTTGCCGCCGACCGCATCGGCTTCCTTGAGTTTAGCCAGTGCTTCTTTGTTCTTGCCTGCCGCAGCCAGTTTCTGTGCTTCTTGCAATGGTTTGCCGATTTCAGCGCGCACCGCGTCGGCCGCATAGGCAACCGAGGAAAAACCTGCCAAAGGAGCTGCTGCAGTAAAACCAATAGCGGCCATTACCAGGCCGAGATGAGCGAGACGAAACTTGGTCATGGGTAAGTTTTCTTTCATCAAAATGCGAAATAGGCAGGAATGGTCCTGCCTATCGTTGAACATAGAACTGATTATTGGAACTGTTCGTTGCCGACCAGGCCAATCTTGGTCACGCCCAGACGCTGGGCCGCAGCCATCACGCCTGCCACGACTTTGTACGATACCAGCTTGTTCGGACGCAGATGCACTTCCGGCTGGTCAGCTTGCGCCGCGACGTCGGTCAGTTTCGCTTCCAGGGTGCCGCGGTCAGGAACGACAGCGTTATCCCACAGAATCGTACCGTCGAAGTCGACGTCAATCGTGATGACCACAGGTTCCTTGACTGGCGGCGGCGGGGTGCCGACCGGCATGTTCAGGTTGACCGAGTGGTTAGCCTTTGGAATCGTAATGATCATCATGATAATCAGCACCAGCATCACGTCGATGAGGGGCGTCATATTCATTTCCATCATTGGTTCCGGGTCCGCGCCACCGCTGGCTGGGGAGCCGACATTCATACTCATGGTGTTTCCTTTTAAGAAGGGCAGGCCTGGGCTCCAGGCCTGCGATGCACTATCGGGGATTAACCCTTATCAGGCGGTTCGGTGATGAAGCCGACCTTCTGAATACCAGCGCGCTGGGTAGTGTAAATAACCTTGCCGATCGCTTCGTAGCGTGTTTCTTGGTCGCCACGAACATGCACTTCTGGCTGAGGCAACTTCACTGCTTCCACCTTCAGAAAATCGAACAACTCATTCGCGTCGCGCATTTTCTTCTGATTCCAGTAGATGTCGCCATCCTTGCTTACAACGATGTTGACATCTTCCGGCTTGGTCTGAATAACCTGGTTGGCTTCTTCTGGCAGCTTGATCTTGATCAGCTTCAGAACAACCGGGCTCGTGATCAGGAAGATAATCAGCAGAACCAACATGATGTCCACGAGGGGCGTCGTGTTGATTTCTGACATGACTTGATCTTCGTCTCCGCTATCGGAGCCTACGGACATCGACATGATTAATTATCCAATCTTTTTAGCGCCGGCGGCACGGCCAGCTTCGCTGGTGGACATAGCGCCCGAGATCAGTACCGAGTGCACGTCAGCGGAGAACGAACGCACGTCTTCCATGGCCGACTTGTTACGACGCACCAGCCAGTTGTAACCCAGAACGGCAGGAACCGCGACGAACAGACCGAAAGCGGTCATGATCAGCGCTTCACCCACTGGACCTGCAACTTTGTCGATCGATGCGTTACCCGACATGCCGATGGCGATCAGTGCATTGTAAATACCCCAAACGGTACCGAACAGACCGATGAACGGTGCGGTCGAACCAACGGTTGCCAGGAACGACAGGCCGTCTTGCAGACGCGATTGAACTTTGTCAACAGCGCGCTGGATCGACATGGTCACCCAGGTCGACAGGTCGATTTGTTCCAGCAGGGCGCCGTCGTGGTGCACGGTGGCCTTGGTGCCGGTTTCAGCGATGAAGCGGAATGGCGAGCCGTCTTTCAGGGCTGCCGAACCAGCGGCGATCGACGAGGCTTTCCAGAACTTGGCCGAGGTTTCTTTCGACTGTTTGAAGATCTTCATCTGGTCGATCAGCTTGGTGATGATGATGTACCACGAACCCATCGACATCAGCGACAGGATGATCAGGGTGCCGCGCGATACGAAACCACCGTTCCAGACAGCTTCGAAGCCGTATGGATTGTCCACTTCTTCTTTGCCGCCCTTGGCAGCTGGAGCTTCTGCTGCTGGTGCTGGTGCGGCTGCCGCATCCGCTGCTGGAGCGGCTGCTGGTGCCGAAGCGGCGGCCGAGGCTGGCGCGTCAGCGAAGGCTGGGGCGCTTACCAGGGCGGTGGCTGCGGTCACGGAAAACAGCACAGCGGCCAGTACAGCGGACAAACGGGTATTCTTAAACATGCTTCCTCCAAATTGATAAAATAATCAGATCGCTGAACGTAATGACAACGAAAATTACTAAGTGAGACGATGCTGCCGCCTCGGTTTTACTCCAGCGTCCAGACGTATTGCATCTGCATCCACGCTTCCGTCGGTTTCCCGTCGGTCAGACCCGGTTTGAATCGGCATTTGCTGATGCCGTTAACCGCGGCCTTGTCCAAGTCCCTAAAGCCACTGGATTTGACGATTTTGGAATCGGCGACACGGCCGTCGGTTCCAATCAAGAACGATAACGTGACCGTACCGGTTTCTTCGTTACGCAGGGAGGATTTTGGCCACTCCGGTTTCGCGCAAGTGCTGAAGTCAGCGACAGCAGCTACGTTGACCGATTTGGCTGGTCCCGGTGGCGCTGCCGGTGGTGCTGGCGGCGCTTTTTGCAGTTCGTTCGTCGCAGGCTTCACGTTGGTCGCGTTCGCGATCGTGTTTTGCGGCGGCGGAGGCTGCTGCACGTTCACCTCAACTGGCGGGATGAATGGCGGTGGGGGCGCTTTCATCTCTGGCGGAGGTGGTGGCGGTGGGAGTTCTTTCGGTGGAGGAGGTTTGACCTCCTCAATGATCTTGGTCTCCACTGGTGCGATCATCTTGCTCACCAGACGTTTACCCAAGCCCGTCACGATCCCATAAGCAACCAGGAGGTGCAACAAAACGACAATGGTAATGCCTGTAAAGTTCTTCCCGGTGCTTTTCTCGTTGTGCGTGAAATTCATGCCTGCTTTCTCCAATACCAACTCTTTTTGTTGCTACTTAAACCCCAAAATGGCGACACAAAACAACAGCCGCATCCGGGACGTCGGCGAATTATACATACGAATTCTTGATTTTACATAGAATTTTCATCCCTAAAACCGGTTAAATTTCATAGGGTTTTCCTATGTGATAGCGCTCTCTTTGCACCGTTCTAGCTCAATATGCAAGACTCTCCGGGGCAATTTTGGGGCGAGACGCACCACGACATTACTTAGTTTTCCCTTAAGCTCAAAAACGGAATATTATGCACGTAATTTTACTACGAACAATTGATAATTTGGTCGCAAATGTTTCTTTGTTGAAATTCTTGCGGGCAAGGCCGTATAAATTATCGTAAAAAATTATTGACTTTTGCACCGCACCATGCCTTTCCTAAAAAAACCGGGGCCAGAGCGACTTCTCTGACCCCGATTCATCCCTTGCAAGAGCCATGCCTGACCGCGGCAAAGCCCTATATATATATGTTGCTCAGCTTCCGCGCGCGCGTTTCTCCCGTTTGACCTCCAGCGAACTGACGATCTCGCCGTTGGGCGACACGGTTTCCAGGTGCACGTCGAAACCCCACAGCCGCGCCACGTGCTTGAGCACCTCGCCGGCCTGCTGGTTCAGCGGCCGCCGCTGGAACTGCGTATGGCGCAGCGTCAGCGCGCGGTCGTCCCGCGTGTTGACCGACCACACCTGGATGTTCGGCTCACGGTTGCCCAGGTTGTACTGCTCGGCCAGTTGCTGGCGGACGTAGCGGTAGCCCAGGTCGTCGTGTATGGCGGAGATTGCCAGTTTTTCGTTGTTGTCGTCGTCCAGTACGGCAAAGAAATGAAAATCGCGGATCAGCTTGGGCGACAGGTACTGGGCGATGAAGCTCTCGTCCTTGAAATTGCGCATGGCGAAATCGAGCGTCTTGCGCCAGTCGCTGCCGGCGATGTCCGGGAACCATTCGCGGTCCTCGGCGGTCGGGTGCTCGCAGATGCGGCGAATGTCGGTCATCATGGCAAAGCCCAGCGCGTACGGATTGATGCCGCTGTAGTAGGGGCTGTTGACCGGCGGCTGGTACACCACGTTGGTATGGCTCTTCAGGAACTCCATCATGAAGCCGTCGCCCACCACGCCCTCGTCGTACAACTGGTTGAGGATGGTGTAGTGCCAGAAGGTGGCCCAGCCCTCGTTCATCACCTGGGTCTGGCGCTGCGGGTAGAAGTACTGCGAAATCTTGCGCACGATGCGCACCATCTCGCGCTGCCACGGTTCCAGCAGCGGCGCGTACTTCTCGATGAAGTACAGCAGGTTTTCCTCGGGCTCGGGCGGGAAGCGCGGCGTGGCCTTTTCCTCCTCCTCTTCCTCGCGGCGGGGCAGGGTGCGCCACAGCTCGTTGATCTGCGACTGCGCGTAGGCTTCGCGCTCCTTCTGGCGCGCGCGCTCCTGCGCCATCGACAGCTTGGCCGGCCGCTTGTAGCGGTCGACGCCGTAGTTCTGGATCGCGTGGCAGGAATCGAGCAGCAGCTCGACCGCGTCGATGCCGTGGCGCTGCTCGCACTCGGCGATGTAGTTCTTGGCGAACACCATGTAGTCGACGATGGCGTCGGCGTCGGTCCAGGTGCGGAACAGGTAGTTCCCCTTGAAGAAGGAGTTGTGGCCGTAGGCCGCGTGCGCGATCACCAGCGCCTGCATGGTCAGGCTGTTCTCCTCCATCAGGTAGGCGATGCAGGGATTGGAGTTGATGACGATCTCGTAGGCCAGGCCCATCTGCCCGCGCTTGTAGCCCTTCTCGGTCGACAGGAAGTGCTTGCCGAACGACCAGTGGTTGTACGACACCGGCATGCCGACCGAGGTGTAGGCGTCCATCATCTGCTCGGCCGTGATGATCTCCAGCTGGTTGGGATAGGTGTCCAGCCCGAACCCTTCGGCGACGCGGCGGATTTCCTGGTGGGCCTGCTCGATCAGTTCAAACGTCCATTCCGACTGCTCGGGCAGGGCGCGCGGATGGCGCGGCTTGGGTGTCATGTCGTTCATGGCGGGGCTGCCTATTTCGGCTGTTTCTTGAACAGTTCACGGAACACCGGATAGATGTCGGCCGGCGTGACTATTTTCTGCATGGCGAAATGCGGATGGTGGTCGGGAATCTGCGAGTACTGCTCCCACAGGTTCTGCGGCGGACCGTCGGTGATCTCGACATAGGTGTAGTACTGCACCTTGGGCATGATGGTGTTGACCAGCAGCTGGCGGCACAGCACGGAATCGTTGTCCCAGTTGTCGCCGTCGGAGGCCTGGGCCACGTAGCTGTTCCAGCTGCCGCCGCCGTAGCGTTCCTCGATGATCTTGTCGAGCAGGTGCAGCGCCGACGACACCACGGTGCCGCCCGACTCGCGCGAGTGGAAGAATTCCTCCTCGTTCACCTCGGCCGCGGCCGTGTGGTGGCGGATGAAGACCACGTCGATCTTGTCGTAGGCGCGTTTGAGGAACAGGTACAGCAGGATGAAGAAGCGCTTGGCGGTGTCCTTGCGGGTTTCGTCCATCGAGCCGGAGACGTCCATGATGCAGAACATCACCGCCTGCGTCATCGGCTTGGGCACCTTGACGCGGTTGCTGTAGCGCAGGTCGAACGGATCGATGAAGGGAATCGCCAGCAGCCGCGTGTGCAGATGGTGGATCAGCTTTTTCAGCTCCACCACGCGCGGCGCGTCCAGCGGCGCGCCTTCCAGCAGCAGCTCCTCCAGCTCGCGCTCGGCCTCGATCACGCGCTTGCGCGAATTGCCGCCGACCGCGATGCGCCGTCCCAGCGCGCCGCGCAGCGAACGCAGCACGTGGATGTTGGACGGCGTGCCCGACATATTGTAGCCGGCGCGCTGGTTCTTGAATTCGGTGGTGGCGGTCAGCTGCGTCTTGACCAGGTTGGGCAGCTCCAGGTCTTCGAAGAAGTAGTTCATGAATTCTTCGCGCGACAGCTCGAAGATGAAGTCGTCCTCGGTCAGCTGGTCGCTGTTGCCCGCCTTGCCGCGGCCGGCGCCGCCGCCGCCCTTGGGCCGGTTGATCAGGTCGCCCTTGAGGTATTCCTGGTTGCCGGGGTTGATGGTTTCCCACACGCCGCCATGGGCGTGGCCGAACGAGGGCTCGCCCACGTCCTTGACCGGGATGGAGACTTTTTCGCCATTCTCAATGTCGGTGATGGAGCGGCCCTTGATGGCACGTCCCACCGCGTCCTTGATCTGGGCCTTGTAGCGCCGCAAGAAGCGCTCGCGGTTGACCGCAGACTTGTTCTTGCCCTGCAAACGTCGGTCGATGAGGTAAGTCAAAAGATGCCTCCTGCTGCTATTGGTCGGCGCCGCGCCGCCACCGCCTTATGCGGGGCGGCGCGCAATGCTACTTAAGACGACTTCCTCACACGCAAATACCATTCGCACAGCAACCGTACCTGCTTGGCGGTATAGCCTTTCTCCACCATGCGGGCGACGAAGTCGGCGTGCTTGTTGGCGTCTTCGGCGCTGGCCTTGGCGTTGAACGAAATCACCGGCAGCAGTTCCTCGGTGTTGGAGAACATCTTCTTCTCGATCACGGTGCGGAACTTCTCGTAGCTGGTCCAGGCCGGATTCTTGCCGCCGTTGTTGGCGCGCGCGCGCAGGCCGAAGTTGACGATCTCGTTGCGGAAGTCCTTGGGATTGGAGATCCCGGCCGGCTTCTCGATCTTCTCCAGCTCGTTGTTCAGCGACTCGCGGTCGAAGCTCTCGCCGGTGTCGGGATCGCGGTATTCCTGGTCCTGGATCCAGAAGTCGGCAAACGTCACGTAGCGGTCGAAGATGTTCTGGCCGTATTCGGAATACGATTCCAGGTAGGCGGTCTGGATTTCCTTGCCGATGAACTCCACGTATTTCTGCGCCAGGTGTTCCTTGATGTACGAGAAGTACTTCTGCTCGGTCTCGGGCGGGAACTGCTCACGCTCGACCTGCTGCTCCAGCACGTACAGCAGGTGCACCGGATTGGCCGCCACTTCGGTGTTGTCGAAGTTGAAGACCTTGGACAGGATCTTGAACGCGAAGCGGGTGGACAGGCCGTTCATGCCCTCGTCGACGCCGGCGTAGTCCACGTACTCGTGCATGGACTTGGCCTTCGGGTCGGTGTCCTTGAGGTTCTCGCCGTCGTACACCAGCATCTTGCTGAAGATGCTGGAGTTCTCCGGATCCTTCAGCCGCGACAGGATCGCGAACTGCGCCATCATGCGCAGGGTGCCGGGCGCGCACGGGGCCTGGTACAGCGAGGAGTTGGCGATCAGCTTGTCGTAGATCTTGATCTCGTCGGTCACGCGCAGGCAGTACGGCACTTTGACGATGTAGATACGGTCAAGGAACGCCTCGTTGTTGCGGTTGTTCTTGAAGGTCTTCCATTCCGACTCGTTCGAGTGCGCCAGGATGATGCCGTCGAACGGGATCGCGCCGAAGCCCTCGGTGCCTTTGTAGTTGCCTTCCTGCGTGGCGGTCAGCAGCGGGTGCAGCACCTTGATCGGCGCCTTGAACATCTCGACGAATTCCATCAAGCCCTGGTTGGCCAGGCACAGGCCGCCCGAGTAGCTGTAGGCGTCCGGATCGTCTTGCGAATAATCTTCCAGCTTGCGGATGTCGACCTTGCCGACCAGCGAGGAAATGTCCTGGTTGTTCTCGTCGCCCGGTTCGGTCTTGGAGATGGCGACTTGCTTGAGCACGGACGGGTAGCGCTTGACCACGCGGAACTGGTTGATGTCGCCGTTGAATTCGTGCAGGCGCTTGACGGCCCACGGGCTCGGGATGTTGCGCAGGTAGCGGCGCGGGATGCCGTAGTCCTCTTCCAGGATCACGCCGTCCTCTTCCTCGTTGAACAGGCCGAGTGGCGATTCGTTCACCGGCGAGCCTTTCAGGCAGTAGAAGGGCACATGCTCCATCAGCGACTTGAGCTTCTCGGCGATCGACGATTTGCCGCCGCCGACGGGACCGAGCAGATACAGGATCTGCTTGCGTTCCTCCAGCCCCTGCGCGGCGTGGCGGAAGTAGGACACCACTTGCTCGATCACTTCCTCGGTGCCGTAGAACTCGCGGAAAGCCGGATATATCTTGATGACCTTGTTCGCGAAGATGCGAGACAGCCGGGTGTCGTTGCGGGTATCGACCAACGTCGGTTCGCCGATGGCGGCCAGCATGCGCTCCGGTGCGCTGGCGTAGGTGAGTCGATCTTTTTTGCAAAGTTCGAGATATTCCTTCATGGACATCTCTTCTTCTTTGGTCCGTTCGTACCGTGCGGCGTAGTTGTCAAAAATGGTCATTTGGATGTCCTTTAATGTAAACCTGCGTGTCACGGGTCACCGGCAGTTCGACTGCCCTGGCCCTGGTTCGTGCATACCCTTTCGTTTTATTTTTCTTATGACCAGCTTCTTTTTGGTGGCGCGGATTGCCCGCGCCGGTGAGCTGGCTTCATCGCCGGTTGGCGGCTTTTATGTGTTGGCCGTAACGCATCTTACGTCTATGAAATTGATTATTGCGCTATTGGTGCCGGAAGTCAAAAGATATGTCGTAATATGGTTAATACTCTTTCGTAAATCATTGATTATTAAGATTATTTTTGGATAATTTTGTGTGCTTTTTATGGATTTTAGCGCTTTTTTTTACCCACGTTTATGCCACAGTATCACGCTTGCACGCGCCGTGCTGATCGCACCTCAAACAGATAAATTCTGCCGCAACTTGGCCGCCGCTGTCGCACTCTCGCGGCATGCGCTAAGATGCGTTGATCCAGCTTACCGTCAGAGGAAAAAGAATAATGTTGAACGAACAATTGCGCACCGTGGTGCAGCAAATGCCGAAAGCCGAACTGCACATCCACATCGAAGGCTCGCTTGAGCCGGAACTGATTTTCGCGCTGGCCCAGCGCAACAACGTCAAGCTGGCCTACGGCTCGGTGGAGGAGCTGCGCGCCGCGTATGCGTTCACCGACCTGCAGTCCTTCCTTGACATCTACTACGCCGGCGCCAGCGTGCTGTTGCAGGAGCAGGACTTCTACGACATGACCGCCGCCTACCTCAAGCGCGCCGAGGAAGACAATGTGCGCCACACCGAAATCTTCTTCGATCCGCAGACGCACACCGCGCGCGGCGTGCCGATCAAGACCGTGATCGACGGCATCCACCGCGCCTGCCAGGACAGCCCCGTCAGCGCCACGCTGATCCTCAGCTTCCTGCGCCACCTGTCGGAAGAGGACGCCTTCGCCACGCTGGAGGAGGCGCTGCCTTACCGCGACAAGTACATGGGCATCGGGCTCGATTCGTCGGAGGTCGGCAATCCGCCGGAGAAGTTCGCGCGCGTGTTCGCCAAGTGCCGCGAGCTGGGCTTCCACCTGGTGGCGCACGCGGGCGAGGAAGGTCCACCGGCGTATATCGAAACCGCGCTCGACGTGCTGAAGGTCGAGCGCATCGACCACGGCGTGCGCTGCCTGGAGGACGCGGCGCTGACGCAGCGCCTGGCGCGCGAGCAGGTCGCGTTGACGGTGTGTCCGCTGTCGAACGTCAAGCTGTGCGTGTTCGAGCGCATGGAGCAGCACAACCTGCTGCAGCTGCTGGACGCCGGCATCGTCGCCACCGTGAACTCGGACGACCCGGCCTACTTCGGCGGCTACATGAACGCCAACTTCGTCGCCACCTTCGAGGCCTTGCCATTGGGCCTGTCCCACGCGCAGCGGCTGGCGCGCAACAGCTTCTCGGCGGCCTTCCTGCCGGCGGAGCAGAAGCAGAAGTTCCTCGATGAAGTCGACGCCTACTTCGCCGCACTCTAGAAACCCCCCATGCTCAAACTCGCCTTGAAGATGACGGCGCGCGACTGGCGCGCCGGCCAGTTGCGCTTCCTGCTGATCGCATTGACGGTGGCGGTGGCCGCCTTGTCGGCCACCGGCTTCTTCATCGACCGCCTGCGCAGCGGCCTCGATCGCGACGCCCACCAGCTGCTGGGCGCCGACGTCGTCATCAACGCCGACCTGCCGGTCAACCCGGCCTGGCGCGCGGAGGCCGCCCGGCGCGGCCTGCTGATGACCGACACCATCAGCTTTCCCAGCATGGCGCAGGCGGGCGAGGGCGAGCAATCCAATTCGCTGCTGGCGGCGTTGAAGGCGGTCGGCCCCGGCTACCCGCTGCGCGGCCAGCTGAAGATCACCACCGATCCCGAACAGGCCGAGCAAAGCTACGGCGCGCCGGCCAACGGCGTGCCGGCGCCAGGCACCGTGTGGCTGGATGCCGGCCTGCTGGGCGGCCTGAAGACCACGGTCGGCGGCACGATCAAGCTGGGCGACAAGCGCTTCACGGTGGCGCAGCTGATCGCCTCCGAGCCGGACCGCGGCGCCAGCTTCCTGGCGTTCGCGCCGCGCGTGATGTTCGCGCTGGACGACCTGGCCGCCACCAACCTGATCCAGCCCGGCTCGCGCGTGTCCTACCGCCTGCTGGTGGCGGCGCCGGCGTCGCTGCAAAACGGCGCGGCCGTGGCCAGCGCCTACGAGCAATGGCTGCAGGCGCAGATCAAGCAAAACAATATCAAGGGTGTGCGCGTCGAGTCGCTGGAAAACGGCCGGCCCGAGATGCGCGCCACGCTGGACCGCGCCGACCGCTTCCTGTCGCTGGTCGGCCTGCTGTCGGCGATGCTGGCGGCGGTGGCCGTGGCGATGGCCGCGCGCCGCTTCATGCAGCGCCACCTGGACGCCTGCGCCATGCTGCGCTGCCTGGGCCTGACGCAGAACGAAGTGACGCTGATGTACCTGATCGAATTCCTGATGGTCGGCCTGGCCGGCAGCTTGATGGGCGTGGCGGTGGGCTTCGGCGGCCACTACGTGTTGCTGGAGGTGCTGGGCAAGCTGGTCTCGGCCAGCCTGCCTGCGCCGACCATCTACCCGGCGCTGCAGGGCGTGGCCACCGGCATGCTGCTGCTGGCCGCGTTCGCGCTACCGCCGATTCTGCAGCTGCGCAAGGTGCCGCACAACCGCGTGATCCGCCGCGAGCAGGAGCCGCCGCAGGTGGCTGCGTTGGCCACCTACGGCCTGGGCCTGGCCGGCTTCGTCGTGCTGCTGCTGTGGCAGGCGGGCGATGTGCAGCTGGCGCTGTACACGGCTCTCGGCTTCCTTGGCGCCTTCACCGTGTTCGGGCTGGTGGGCTGGGGCGCGCTGGCCGCGCTCAAGCCGCTGCGGCGCGCGATCGATCATCAAAGCTGGCGCTTCGCCATCACCTCGCTGCAGCGCCGGCCCGGCGCGACCGTGGTGCAGATCGTCTCGCTGGCGCTGGGCATGATGGCGCTGCTGGTGCTGACCGTGGTGCGCGGCGACCTGATGACGGCCTGGCGCAACGCCACGCCGCCGGACGCGCCGAACCGCTTCATCATCAACATCCAGCCGGAGCAGGCGGCCGATATCGGCAAGCGCCTGCAGGCGGCGGGCGTGAGCTACGCGCCGCAGTACCCGATGATACGGGGACGCCTGACCGCGGTGAACGGCAAGCCGGTCACCGCCGAGACCTATACCGACGACCGGGCCAAGGGCCTGGCCGACCGCGAATTCAACCTGTCGACCATGGCGCGGATGCAGGCCGAGAACAAGATCAGCGCCGGCCAGTGGTTCGCCGACAAGCCGGGCGCGCCGGAAGCCTCGGTGGAGGAGGGCATCGCCAAGACGCTGAAGTGGAAGCTGGGCGACAAGCTGCGCTTCGACATCGCCGGCACGCCGGTGGACGCCACCATCACCAGCCTGCGCAAGCTGGAATGGGGCTCGATGCGGGTCAACTTCTTCGTCATCATCAACCCGGCGGCGATGACCGAAGTGTCGCAGAGCTGGATCACCGCCTTCCACCTGCCGCAAGGCCAGGGCGCACTGATGAACGCCCTCACGCGCGACTATCCCAACCTGACCATCGTCGATGTCGGCGGCCTGCTGCGGCAGGTGCAGGCGGTGCTGGACCAGGTGGTGACGGCGGTCGAATTCCTGTTCGTGTTCACGCTGGCCTCCGGCGTGCTGGTGCTGTACGCGGCACTGATGGGATCGCAGGATGAACGCACCCGCGAATCGGGCCTGCTGCGCGCGCTGGGCGCGACCCGCCGCCAGCTGTCGCAGGCGCAGCTGATCGAGTTCTCGCTGGTGGGCGCCTTGTCCGGCGTGCTGGCGGCGACCGGCGCGGCGGCCATGGGCTGGGCGTTGGCCACCTACCAGTTCAAGTTCGCCTGGAGCTTCAGCCCGGCCGTGTGGCTGGTGGGCCTGGTGGCGGGCGCGCTGTGCGCCATCGCCGGCGGCTGGCTGGGCCTGCGCAACGTGCTGCGCCAGCCGCCGTTGCAGACGCTGCGCGAAGCCTAGGCCGCGATGGTCTCCAGCGCCGCCCGCTCCCTGAGGAAGTCGGCGTAGGAGTAGGGCTGCTTGTCGAAGTAGTGCGGCGGCAGGTCGAACAGCGCCCAGTAGTAGGTCTCGCGGCCCTGGCACACGCGCGGCGCCGCGCAATAGCGGTGCCAGTTGTCGCCCACGCGGCGCGAGTACATGCCGTCGCCGTCCGGGTCGGAGAAGAATGGCAGCACGCGCCGCTCCAGCAGCGCATCGAGCAACGACGGCGGCGCGTCGCTGTCGCGCGCGATCTCGTACTGCGCGTACATCCCCTGTTCGGTTTCTATCATCATCAGGCTGGCCTTGCCGAATTTGTCGAGGAACAGGATGCCGGTCGGATTCGGGAAGATGTAGTGCTCGACGAAGCCCATGCTGGCGCTCAGTTCCCGCACCAGCCGCGCCAGCGCCGGATCGCCCAGGAAGTGGTAGTTGTGCAGCAGCACCAGCTCGCGCAGCGTTTCGGACTGGGCGTCGAAGTAGTCGCGCTGCAGCGAGGCGATCTCGATTTCCAGCAGGTCGAGCGCATGGTCGTCGCTCTTCTTGATGTAGCGGTCGATCAGGCCGCGGTTGAAGGCGCTGACGGCGATCTTCTCGTCGGCCGCGCCGGTGAACAGGATCTTCTTGCACGGCAGGTGCGCCACCGCTTCGCAGAACTGCAGTCCGTTCATCTGCGGCATCGAGTAGTCGACCACCAGCACCGACGGCGTCTCGAAGCGGTGGCGCTGCTGGCCGATGCGGTAGATGCGATCCAGGTCCAGCGCCACGTTGCATTGGTCGGCCGGCAGGTTGTGCATGTCGAAGTTGACGTGCAGCGGAACGCAGCCCGACTGGGGTTCCCTGCGCAGCCATTGCAGCGCGGTGGTGGTGTCGTGGAAGGTCTGGCTGGCCAGCATGGGGTCGAGCTGGAACGACAGGCTGCGCAGGAACGAGTCGCTGTCGTCGACCAATACGGTCAGGGTGGGATGGGAATAAACGGGCAAATGCATGTGTCACCTCGGAATGGACTGCAGCTGGGGAAAATCAAGGATAAAAATGGCGTAGGCGCCTTCGCGCGATACGCAACGGATGGTGGCGTTCCACGCGTGCATGATCTCCTCGCACAAGGCCAGGCCGATGCCGGCGCCGTTGTGCGGGGGATGGGAGTAGAAACGCCGGAAAATCATCGGCATCTGCTGTGCCGGGATGCCGCAGGCGGTGTCGATGAACAGTAGCCGCGGCGGTACGTGCGCGCCGTCGACCACGATGCGCACGCGTCCCTTGCCGGCGCGCTGCACGGCCTTGAGCGCGTTGCGCAGCAGGTTCAGCAGGATCACCACCGACAACTCGGTCTGGCCGGCGAAGATGAAGTTGCGGCGCACTTCCAGCGTCACCAGTTTCTGCTGGGTGGCGTTGGGGAAGGGGTAGCGCTTGAGCGCGGCCTCCACCACGCCCTCCATCGTCACCTTTTCGACCGGCCGCAGGTTCTGCCGCACCGCCGTGGCGCTGAGCAGGAACAGGTCGATCATGTGGTTCATGTGGCGCACCTCGAACTGGATGCGCGCCAGCGCGTCGATGGCGCCAAGCCGGTCCTCCTGCGTGCGGCTGCCGGCCTCGGCGTACACGCGCAGCAGGCCGCGCACATTGGCGTCGACGCTGGTGAGCGGCGTGCGCAGCTCGTGCGCGACGGTGGCCAGGCCGGCGCCCAGCCCGGCCAGCTTTTCCTGCGCCAGCACCTGGCGGCTGATCTTGGCCACCGACAGCACCGCGATGGTGAACAGGTGGATCGGCAACTGCTGCAGCACCTGGCTGCTCAGCAGCGTTTCGCTTTCGCCCAGCATGACGGCCGCCGCGCAGGCCATGCTCGTGCCGGTCAGGTAGGCCGTCAGCGCCAGGCCGGTGTCGAAATGGAACAGCACCACCAGCCCGACCAGCAGCGACTCGCTCCAGACGCCCGAGGCGTGGTTCATCAGGAACATGAAGGTGAAGAAGAACGGGAAGATGTAGCTGAGCGTGACCAGCAGGTACAGGTGCAGCATGCGGCGGTTGAACTGGCGGGCGAACAGGCCCAGCGCGCACAGCAGGATGCCCAGCAGGCGCAGCGACAGCGATTCGTATTCCTGCGGAAAGAAGCTTTGCCAGATCACGTAGTACAGCGGCATGCCCACCGTGCCGATGCTCGCAAGCAGCAGAACGCGCACGGTCGCATGGTCCTCGCGGCCATGGTAATGCAGCAGCGACTGGACCAAACCGTGCTGCCAGCGTTTCCAGCGTTCTTGCAGGGATTGCGTCATGGCGAAATTGACATTTATCAAGGTCCCATGATCGCCTGAATTTGCAACGCACTTCTGCGTATCAAAACATTAATTGATCAGTATCAATCCCCGCTTGTTTTTTTGGCCTCAAGGTTGGAGTCGGACTCAAAAAAAAACAACCATTTCCAAAACGACGAAAGGAACCTGAACATGTCCAACGCGATTGCTCAAGATCATATCCGTACCGCTGGTTTTGCCATCCCGGCTGAACAGCAGATGCCAGATTTCGTGACCCGGCGCATGGATGAGCACTACATCACCCGTATCGAGCAGCTGTTGGGAGGAGAGCATCCGCACGCCTGGCAGCCGACGCCGGCCGGGGCGGTATTCCTGGCCGGAAACGACTACCTGTGCCTGGCCGGCGAGCCGGCGCTGATGGGGGCGCAAATGGCGGCGCTGGCCCGCAGCCAGGGCGAGCTGCTGATGTCGGCCGTGTACCTGCAGGAGGGCAGCGCCCAGCACCGGCTGGAGCGCAAGTTCGCCGGCCTGATGGGGGCGCAGGACGGCATCCTGGCGCAATCCGGCTGGGCGGCCAACGTCGGCCTGGTGCAGACGCTGGCCGCGCCCGGCATCCCGGTCTACCTGGACATGCAGGCCCATGCCTCGCTGTGGGAGGGCGTGCAGTCGGCCGGGGCGGCGCCGGTGCCTTTCCTGCACAATGACATGGAGCACCTGCAAAAGCAGCTGGCGCGCCACGGGCGCGGCCTGATCGTGGTGGACGCGCTGTACAGCACCAACGGCAGCGTGGCGCCGCTGCGCGAGCTGGTGGAAATCGCCGAGCGCCACGGCTGCCTGCTGATCGTCGACGAATCGCACTCGCTGGGCACGCACGGCCCGCGCGGCGCCGGCCTGGTGGCGGAGCTGGGCCTGGGCGAACGGGTGCACTTCCGCACCGCCTCGCTGGCCAAGGCGTTCGCCGGGCGTGCCGGCTTCATCACCTGTTCCAGCAAATTCAAGGGCTACTTCCTGTCGGAGTCGCGTCCGGCCATCTTCAGCTCGTGCCTGTTGGGCCACGAGCTGGCGTGGTTCGACGCCGCCATCGACTTCGTCGCCGCGGCCGACGGCCGCCGCGCCGCGCTGCGCGCCAACGCGCTGGAAGTGCGCGAGGAGTTGACCGCGCTGGGCTACAACGTCAGCGATGGCAGCGAGCAGATCATCGCGCTGGAACCCGGTCCCGAGCCCAAGACGCTGGCGCTGCGCAAGCTGCTGGAGCGGCACGGCATCTACGGCGCCATGTTCTGCGCGCCGGCCACGCCGAAAAACCGCTCGCTGGTGCGGCTGACGCTCAACTCCGGCCTGGACCGGACGCAGCTGTCGCGCATCATCCAGGCCTGCGACGACATCCGCGCCGAGGCCGACCTGGAGAACTGGTCGTCGACGCGGCGCCTGCGCCGGCTTGCCCTGGTGTGAGGCCGCGTTTGGCCGCCGGTGCGCTATCATGCAGGGTATGACTGAATCCCGAACTCTCTACGAAGTAATCGGCGGCGAATCGCGCGTGCGCGAGATGGTCGACCGTTTTTATGACCTGATGGAACTGGAGCCGGAGTTCGCGCTGCTGCGCGCCACCCATCCACCGACCCTGGACAACGCGCGCGAGCGCCTGTTCATGTTCCTGAGCGGCTGGATGGGCGGGCCGGACCTGTACATCGAAGCGCACGGCCATCCGCGCCTGCGCATGCGGCACATGCCGTTCGCCATCGGCACCCAGGAGCGCGACCAGTGGCTGCGCGCGATGGCGTGGGCGATGGAGGACGTCGGCATCGACGAGGCGCTGCGTTTGCGGTTGATGGAGTCCTTCTATCAAACCGCCGACTGGATGCGCAACAAGCCCGATTGACGCCCGATTGACACCATGACCCAAACCGAATTCTATGTATTGCTGGCCGCGATCGCGGCCGTGCTGGTCCTGCAGGTGCTGTCGCTGCTGCGCGCGCGCGGCGGCCCTGCGAGCGGCGGCGATGGCCTGGCCGAGCGCATCGAGCGCGTCGAGCGCGAGGTGCGCATGCAGTTGCAGACCACGGCGCAGGCCACGCACGCGGCCAGCGTGCAGCAGTTCGAGGCCCTGCGCCGCCAGCTGGAGGCGCAGGGACTGGTCGGCCGCGATGAGCAGGGCCGCAGCCTGAAGCAGTTCGCCGACAGCATGAACCAGAACCTGGCGCGGCTGACCGAGTCGAACGCCGCCCGCATGCAGGAAGTGCGCGCCACGCTGGAGGCGAAGATCAAGGATCTGCAGGCGGACAACGGCGCGCGGCTGGAGGAGATGCGCAAGACCGTCGACGAGAAGCTGCACGCGACGCTGGAGGCGCGCCTGAGCGCTTCGTTCCAGCAGGTGTCCGAGCGGCTGGAGCGCGTCCACCAGGGGCTGGGCGAGATGCAGCAGCTGGCGCTGGGCGTGGGCGACCTGAAACGGGTGCTGACCAATGTGAAGACGCGCGGCACCTGGGGCGAGGTGCAGCTGGAGATGCTGCTGGAACAGGTGCTCACTCCCGATCAATACGCGAAGAACGTCGAGACCATCGCCGGCAGCGGCGCGCGGGTGGAGTTCGCGCTCAAGCTGCCGGGCCAGGTGGAGGGCGGCGCGCCGGTGTGGATGCCGATCGACGCCAAGTTCCCGAAGGAGCAGTACGAGCGCCTGCTGGACGCCGCCGACCGTGCCGACGCGGAAGGCGTGACGCTGGCCGGCCGCGAGCTGGAACGCGCGGTGCGCGGCGAGGCCAAGACCATCTCGGAGAAGTACGTGTCGCCGCCGCACACCACCGATTTCGCCATCCTGTTCCTGCCGACCGAGGGCTTGTACGCGGAAGTGATGCGCCGTCCCGGCCTGGCCGACGAACTGCAGCGCGTGAACCGCATCAGCATCGCCGGGCCGTCGACCTTGTCGGCGCTGCTCAACAGCCTGCAGATGGGCTTCCGCACGCTGGCGCTCGAGAAGCGCTCGTCGGAGGTGTGGCAGGTGCTGGGCGCGGTGAAGACGGAGTTCGGCAAATTCGGCGACGTGCTGTCGGCCACCAAGCTGGCGCTGGAGCGGGCCGCCAAGAATATCGAATCGGCCGAGACGCGCAGCCGCCAGATGGCGCGCAAGCTGAAGACGGTGGAGGCGCTGCCGAGCGAGGCGGCGCAGCTGCTGCTGGGACCTGAAATCGACAAGAATGATCTCGACATAGATTAGAAACGGAGCCCGCCATGCATGGTCGCACTCTCGATTTTTCCACGATCGGCAAACCAGCCGTCCAGCGTAACAAGATCGTCAGCGCGGCCGATGCGGTCGGCCTGATACGCGACGGCGACACCATCGCCACCGGCGGCTTTGTCGGCGTCGGCTTCGCGGAGAACATCGCGGTGGCGCTGGAGCGGCGCTTCCTGTCGGCCGACAGCGGCGGCCATCCGCGCGACCTGACGCTGGTCTATGCCGCCGGCCAGGGCGACGGCAAGGAACGCGGCCTGAATCACTTCGGCCACGAGGGACTGCTCAAGCGCGTGGTCGGCGGTCACTGGAGCCTGGTGCCCAAGCTGCAGCAGCTGGCCATGAGCGGCAAGATCGAAGCCTACAACCTGCCGCAAGGCGTGATCAGTCAATTGTTCCGCGACACGGCCGCCGGCAAGCCCGGCCTGCTCACGCACGTGGGCCTGGGCACCTTTGTCGATCCGCGCCACGGCGGCGGCAAGATCAACGCCCGCACCACCGAGGAGCTGGTGGAGCTGCTCACGCTGGGCGGCAAGGAATACCTGTTTTACAAATCGCAGCCGGTGCACGTGGGGATCATCCGCGGCACAACGGCGGACGCCGTCGGCAACATCACCATGGAACGCGAGGCGCTGACATTGGAGGCGCTGGCGATCGCCATGGCCGCGCATAATTCGGGCGGCATCGTCATCGTGCAGGTCGAGCGCATCGCGGAGCGCGGCACGCTGCATCCGCGCCAGGTGAAGATCCCCGGCATCCTGGTCGACTGCGTGGTGGTGGCGGAAAAGCTCGAGTACCACATGCAGACTTTTGCGGAGCTGTACAACCCCGCCTATTCGGGTGAGTTGCGCGTGCCCTTGTCGGCGGTGGCGCCGATGCCTTTGACGGAGCGGAAGATCATCGCCCGCCGCGCGTTGATGGAGCTGCGGCCTAACAATGTGGTCAACCTCGGCATCGGCATGCCGGAAGGCGTGGCGGCGGTGGCGGCGGAGGAGAAGCTGCTCGACCTGGTGACGCTGACGGCGGAACCGGGTGTGATCGGCGGCATGCCGGCCGGCGGCTTGAACTTCGGCGCGGCCACCAACGCCGACGCGGTCATCGACCAGCCCTACCAGTTCGACTTCTACGACGGCGGCGGGCTGGATGTGGCGGTGCTCGGGCTGGCGCAGGCCGACCGCCACGGCAATCTGAACGTCAGCAAATTCGGCAGCAAGCTGGCCGGCGCGGGAGGCTTCATCAACATCAGCCAGAACGCGCGCAAGGTGGTTTTCGTCGGCACCTTCACGGCGGACAAGGGCGCCACGCGCAAGTTCGTCGACGAGGTGGAGCACCGCACCTACAGCGGCGAGTATGCGGCGCGGCGCGGGCAGGAGGCGTTGTTCATCACCGAGCGCTGCGTGATGCGGCTGGTGCTGGACGGCGGCATGTCGGCGCTGGAGCTGATCGAGATCGCGCCAGGCGTCGACGTGGAGCGGGACATCCTGGCGCACATGGATTTCAAGCCGGCCATCAGCGCGCAGCTGAAGGTGATGGACGCGCGCATCTTCGCGCCACTGCCGATGAACTGGCGCACCGATTTCCTCGCGCTGCCGCTGGAGCAGCGGCTGGTGTACGACGCGCAGCAGGAACTCTTCTTCGTCAACTTCGAAGGCTTCGAAGTGAGCGACACCGAGACCATCGCCGAGATTTGCGCGCTGGTGGCGGAGCGCCTGGCGCCGCTGGGCCGCAAGGTGCCGGCGGTGATCAACTACGACAACTTCTCGATCACGCCGGAGCTGATGGACCAATACGTGGAATCGGTGAACCAGCTGGCGGAGCGCTACTACAGCAAGGTGACGCGCTACGCGCACAGCACCTTCATGCGCGCCAGTCTGGGGCGCGCTTTCCGCCGCATCGAGAAGGACGCGGCGCTGTTCGCCAACTCCGCCGAGGCGCTGCTGCGTTTGCAGGAACCTTGAGTGCGCATTTATACTTGTTTATGCGTGTTTGTTTACATTTGGCGCGCCCACATGTACACTTTTACGCATGAAACGTGAAAACCTACTGCTGCAAGAGCGCCACGACTTGATATTGAAGCAATTGGAGGCTGACGGCCGCGTGATTGCTTCCGTGCTGGCGCTGGACCTGAACGTCACCGAAGACACGATACGGCGCGACCTGCGCGACCTGGCCGCCGCCGGCTTGTGCCAGAAAGTGTATGGCGGCGCGGTGCGCATCGCCGCCGCGCCGGAAAGCGGCACGCTGACCCAGCGTCTTGGCCGCGAGCAGTCCGGCAAATCGCGCCTGGCCACGGCCGCCGCCACGCTGGTGAAGCCGGGCAGCGTGATTTTCCTCGATGCCGGCTCCAGCAACCTGGCCATCACCGACGCCTTGCCGAACGCGCCGCTGACGGTGCTGACCAACGCGCCTTCAATCGCTGCGCGGCTGCTGGACAAGCCGCACGTGGAACTGATCATGATCGGTGGGCGCATCAAGCAGGGCCTGGGCGGCAGCGTGGGCGCGACCGCGCTGCGCGAGGTGGAGCTGCTGCGGCCGGACCTGTATTTCGTCGGCGCATGCGGCGTCGATCTGCAGGCTGGCATTACCGCCGTTGATTTTGAAGAGGCCGAATTCAAGCGCCGCCTGGCTGCGCACACCAAGGCCACCGCCGTCGTCGCCACCGCCGCGAAACTGGGCGCGGTCGCGTCCTTCCTGGTGCTGCCGATCGCCCAGTTGACGCATCTGGTGGTCGAGCAGGATACCGACGCGCGATTGATGGATGCCTATTCCGCAGCCGGCGCCCGCCTGCTGCGCGCCCAATAATGAGAGCCGCCCCGATGACCACTGGATTACAACGACGTGTTTCAACCCGCCTGGCCTTCCTGGCCGCCGGCATGGCGATGTCCGCCTGGGCGCCGCTGGTGCCGTTCGCGCAGGCGCGCACCGGTGTGGAGCCTGGCCAGCTTGGCCTGCTGCTGCTTTGCCTGGGCATAGGTTCGCTGCTGGCGATGCCGGTGACCGGCGTGATGGCCGCGCGCTTCGGCTGCCGCCGCATCGTCCTGGCCTCCGGCTTCGGATGCTGTCTGGTGTTCCCTTTCCTGGCCATCGCGCCGGCCGCGTGGTCGCTGGCGTTGGCGCTGTTCCTGTTCGGCGCGGCGATCGGCACGCTGGATGTGGCGATGAATATCCAGGCCGTGATCGTCGAGAAGGAATACGGCGGCGCGCTGATGTCGGGCTTTCATGGATTGTTCAGCGTGGGCGGCATCGTCGGTGCAGGCGGCATGACGCTGATGCTGTGGGCGGGGCTGGACCTGGTCGCCGCGTCGCTGGTGCTGGCGGCTATCGTCGCGCTGGTGGTGGCCTTCGCCGGCCCGCACCTGTTGCGCGATCCGGTGCCGTCGGAGCGTGACGCCCCCTTGTTTGTCGTTCCGCGCGGCGCGGTGATATTGATCGGCGCCTTATGCTCGCTGGTGTTCCTGGCCGAGGGCGCGGTGCTGGACTGGAGCGCCGTCTTCTTGACAAGCGGCGGCGGCTTCACGGCGGGACAGGGCGGCCTCGGTTACGCGGCCTTCGCGGTGGCGATGACGGTGGGGCGGCTCAATGGCGATAAGCTGGTGCATCGCTGGGGCGGCGGGCGCTTGCTGCTGCTGGGCGGCTTGTGCGCCGCGCTGGGATTCCTGAGCGTGGTGCTGGCGCCCTCGCCGTGGTTCGCGCTGGCCGGCTTCGCGCTGATCGGCACCGGCGCGTCGAACATCGTGCCGGTGTTGTTCAGCGCAGCGGGCAACCAGAAGGACATGCCGGCCAGCCTGGCGATCAGCGCCATCACCACCATCGGCTATGCGGGCATACTGGCCGGGCCGGGATTGATAGGATTCGTGGCGCACGCATTCGGATTGCAGCTGGCGTTCGCGGGACTCGCCTGCGGCATGCTGCTGGTGGCGGCCAGCGCGGGCATGGGTGTGGCTTCTTCGCGCAGCTCCGGCTAACGGCTGCTCAAACGTTCCAGGCGCAGGCGATGGCGCTCGTCGGTGACGCTGCGAGCAGCCAGGTAGACCGCCAGCGTGACCGATATGCCGCTGCCACCGGCCAGCAGGAACATCAACAGGATCTGGTAGCGCACCGCGTCCATCGGGTCCATGCCGGCGAGGATCTGGCCGGTCATGATGCCGGGCAGCGTGATGATGCCGGCGGCCGACATCTGGTTGATCAGCGGGATCAGTCCCTTGCGCACCGATTCGCGTATCAGCGGCGCCAGCGCCTCGTTGCGGGTGGCGCCCAGCACCAGTTGCGCCTCGATCGCGTTGCGCGAGTTGACTACGCCGCCGTAGAAGGTGTCCAGTCCCAGGCTGGCGGAATTGAGCACGTTGCCCAGCACGATGCCGATCAGCGGGACCGCGTACTGCGGCTCGTACCACGGCGTGGGATGCAGCACCGTCAGCAGCGCCAGCACCACGGTGGCGATACTGGACAGGCCGACGCTGGCGGTGGACAGCCACACGCCGGGCCAGCCGCGCAAGCCGTGCGCGGGGCGCATCGCCACTTCGCGCGCGGCGGCCATGATCATCAGCAGCGCCACGGCCAGTGTGGCGGCGGGGGAGGCCAGCGCGAACACCCAGCGCAGCACCAGCCCGACCAGCAGCAGCTGCACCACCATGCGGGTGGCGGACCACAGCATCTTGCGTTGCATGCGCAAGCCCAAATACGCCGAGATGCCGGCATTGAGCAGCACCAGCGACGAGGCGATCGCCAGGTCGACGGCGCCCGGCTGGATCGGCGTCATGCCGCTGCTCATGGTGTGGCTCCGTTGTCGGTGAGGCGGCGGTCGCGCATCGTCATGGCGCGGTGGCCCAGCGTTTGCGCCTGCGATTCGGAGTGCGTGACCAGCACGATGGACAGGCCCGCGGCGAGTTCCTTTTGCAGCAGCTGTTCGGTGGCGGCGACGGCGGCCGGGTCCAGCGCGGCGGTGGGTTCATCGAGCAGCAGCACCTGCGGCTTGCAGGCCAGCGAACGTATCAACGCCATGCGCTGGCGCTCGCCGGTGGAGAGGCGGCCGATGTCGCTCTCCAGCAGCGCCGGCGACAGGTTCAGTTGCGGCAGCAGCTCGCGCACGCGCTCCATCTGTTCGGGCTTGAAATGCTGGCCGGCGGTCGGCAGCCACCATGCCGCTTCGGCCGGCTGGTAGACCACGGCGGCGCGCCATGCGGGGGCGCTCATGCCGGCGCGCGGCTGGCCGTTCAGCAGCGCCTCGCCGGTGTTGGGATCGAGGTCGCACAGCATCCGCAGCAGCAGGCTTTTGCCGGCGCCCGACGGGCCGGAGATGGTCAGGCACTGGCCAGCTTCGAGATCGAAGGAGAACGGGCCGGCCAGCGGCGACTGCAGGTTGCGGATGCGCAGGCGGGGCGTGCCACTCGTCTGGAGCATCGGCTCAGACCAAGCCGTCGAACAGCAGCACGTCGACCATCTCGCCTGCGGCGACGCTGGCTTGCGCCTCGCGCAGCACGACGATGCAGTTCGCCTCGGTCATCGAGCGCAGGATGCCGGAGCCTTGCGCGCCGGTGAGGCGCACTTGCGGTTCCCCGCTTGCGCCGGCGCTGATGATGCCGCGCTGGTACTCGGTGCGGCCAGGGCGCTTGCGGATCGCTTCGGTGCAGCGGGCCTGCATCATGGGCAGCGTCGATTGCGCGCCCATCATGCGCAGCAGCGCGGGACGAGCGAACATGTAGAACGACACCATCACCGCCACCGGATTGCCGGGCAGGCCAAACAGCCATGCGCTGCCTGCCTCCGTTCGGATCTGGCCGAAGGCGAGCGGGCGGCCAGGACGCATCGCCAGCTTCCAGAAGGCGACGTCGCCGATGCGGGCGAGGATGTCGCGCGTGTAGTCGGCCGCGCCTTCGGAGACGCCGCCGGAGGTGATGATGGCGTCGGCCTGCGCGCTTGCTTCACGCAGTGCGGCTTCCAATGCGGCCGGGTCGTCGCGCACGATGCCCATGTCGATGATTTCGCAGCCGAGCCGTGTCAGCATGCCGAACAGGGTGTAGCGGTTGCTGTCGTAGACGCAGCCTTCATCGAGGCTGTCGCCCAGCGAACGCAGTTCGTCGCCGGTGGAGAAGAAGGCCACGCGCAGCTTGCGTTGCACGGCGACTTCGCCGATGCCGAGCGAGGCGACCAGGCCCAGGTCGGCCGGGCGCAGGATTTTGCCCTTGGCCAGCGCGACGCCGCCGGCTTTCAGGTCTTCGCCGGCGAAGCGGCGGTTGGCGCCCGGGCGGATGGCGCCGTGCGCGATGGTGACGGTGTCGGCGCCGATGTGCGCGGCCAGTTCCTGCGGCAGCACGCTGTCGCAGCCGGGCGGGATGGCGGCGCCGGTCATGATGCGGATGCATTCGCCGGCCTGCGGCGTCTGCGTGCATGGGCGGCCGGCGTAGGCGATGCCGATCACCTTGAACGTGACCTCGGGCGCGCCGGCCGCGGGCAGGTCGGCGCCGCGCAGTGCGTAGCCGTCCATCGCGGAGTTGTCGTAGGCCGGCACGTTGATCGGCGAGACGATGTCCTCGGCCAGCACGCGGTCGAGGGCGGCGCGCAGGGGCAGCGTTTCGGTGGCGGCGACGGGCGTCATGCGCTCGCAGATGATGCGCTGCGCTTCGGCCACCGGCATCGCGTCGGCTGCGGGCTCGCCCGCTGGGGCGGCGGGTGCTGGCGCCGGCGCGCGCTCGTGCTGCTGCAGTTCGGCCAGCGTGTTGATGTTGCGGAAGGCGTCGGCGTCGTCGAACATCACTTCGGCCACGCGCAGCGATTTGTACCAGCTCTCCATGCGGCGCGCGCCGGTGGCCAGGTAGGCGTCCAGCTGCGGCAGCAGGCTGGCCTTGAGCAGCGCGAACACCGGATGCAACTGGGGCTGCGGCTCGCCGCCGTCTTCGGATTCCATGGTCACGGCCAGCGCGACGTCGGCGTCCTGTTCCAGCATGGCCGCGTGCAGGCGTTCTGCCAGGTCGGGCGGCAGGAAGGGCGAGTCGCAGGGCGCCGTCAGCAGCAGTTCGGTGGGGCAGTACTGCAGGCCGATTTGCAGGCCGGCCAGCGGGCCTTCGAAGCCGTCCAGGTAGTCCGGCAGCACAGGCGCTTCGCCCGCCACTGCCTGGTACTGCGGCAGGTTGCGGTTGGCGTTGATGACGATGCCGGCGGCTTGCGGCGCCAGGCGGCGCATCACGTGTTCGACCAGCGTCGTGCCGCGGAACGGCTGCAGGCCCTTGTCGACGCGGCCCATGCGCGTGCCGCGGCCGCCCGCCAGTATCAGTCCTGTGACTTTGCTCTTCAAAGACAAACTACCCTCCGATGTAAGACATTTCCACCTTGTTGGCGCTGCGCTGCAGGCCGTCGGTATTGTTGGTGCGCAGTTCCGAATAACGGTCGCCGCGCGCGCGCCACAGGTGCGCCAGCACGGTGCTGATTTCCTCGTCGCTGCGGCCGTCGCGCAGCAGGGCGCGCAGATCGTGGCCGCTGCTGGCGAACAGGCAGGTGTACAGCTTGCCCTCGGTCGACAGGCGCGCGCGGCTGCAGTCGCTGCAGAAGGCCTGGGTGACGCTGGATATCAGGCCGATCTCGCCGCCGCCGTCGGCGTAGCGCCAGCGCGCGGCGGTTTCGCCGGTGTAGTTGGCGTCCAGTGGCGTCAACGGCATCTCGGCGTGGATGCGGCGCACGACTTCGGACGATGGTATCACCTCGTCCATTTTCCAGCCATTGGAGGCGCCCACGTCCATGTACTCGATGAAGCGCAGGATGTAGGGCGTGTGCCTGAAATGGCGGGCCATCGGCAGGATTTCCTGGTCGTTCATGCCGGCCTTGACCACCATGTTGATCTTGATCGGGCCCAAACCCACTTGATGTGCCGCATCGATCCCGCGCAGCACGTCGTCGACCGAGAAGTCGACGTCGTTCATGCGCTGGAAGGTGGCGTTGTCGAGCGCGTCGAGCGAGACGGTGATGCGCTGCAGGCCGGCGTCCTTGAGCGATTGCGCCTTGCGCGCCAGCAGCGAGGCGTTGGTGGTCAGCGTCAGGTCGAGCGGCTTGCCGTGGATGGTCTTGAGCTCGGCCAGCATGGCGATCAGCCGCTCCAGGTTCTTGCGCAGCAGCGGCTCGCCGCCGGTCAGGCGGATTTTCTCGACGCCGTGGGCGATGAAGTTTTTCGCCAGGCGGGTGATTTCCTCGAAGGTCAGCAGCGAGGCGTGGGGCAGGTATTGGTAGTCGTTGTCGAACACCGCCTTGGGCATGCAGTAGACGCAGCGGAAATTGCAGCGGTCGGTGACGGAGATGCGCAGGTCGTGCAGCGGACGCGCCAGCTGGTCGCTCAGCAGGCCGGTCGGCGCTTCCAGGATCGCGGGGATGGCGGGCGGCGCGGGGCGCTGGCTAGCCATCATGATAATTTTCTCTGCCATGGCTCTACAATCTTGCGGTTTTTGAAATGCGGGGCAACAGTTGGACAACTACAAGAAGCTACGATAGCACGACGCCGCCAACTCGGTGGGGCGGCGCTCCATTAAAAAAGCCCCGCCGGCCTGGACGCGCTCAAGAGCGCGCCCGTGCCGGCGGGGCTTTTCAGGTGTTGCGGTCCGCTGCGATTAGCGGCGGGTGTCCACCTGGACCAGCGGTTCGTCATTTTGCGGCGGCAGCGGCTTGCGTTCGCGTGGAACGCGGACCGGCGCGACTGCTTTCGCGGCTGCTTCCTGGGCGGCGCGCAGCTTGGCTGGATCGGTGGCTGCCAGCGTCAGGCCGGCGGAGCCGAGCACAGCTTGCAGGTCGATCGGGGCCGATGGCGCTACCGGTGCCGGCGCTGGGGCAGGTGCCGGCGCTGCGGCGACCGGTTCGGCTACCACCGGTGCGGCAACTGGAGCTGCGGCAGGCGCTGCAACGGGGGCGGCAACGGCTGGCGCTGCAACCGGGGCTGGCGTTGGTGCAACAGGCTCTGCTACGGCCGGCGCGGCTTCCACCACGACAGGGGCGGCAACTTCAGCCACCACGGCCGGGGCTTCCACGGCGGCTGGCGCTGCCACTGCGGCCGGGGCCTCCACCACGGCGGCTGCTGGTTCGGCGACGACCGGTGCGGCTTCCACCACAGGTGCCGCGACGGCGACTGGCGCCTCCGCCACTGGCGTTGCGACGGCTGCGACTGGCTCGGCGGCCGGTGCCTCGATGGCGGCCGGCGCTTCGGCGGTCACTGGCGTGGTGGCGGCTGGCGCTTCCACTGCTGGTGCTGCGGCTGCTTCGACCACGGCTGCCGGGGCTGCCGCTACTTCGGCTGCTGCTGGTGCGCTGAAGCTCAGGGCGATCTGCTCGCCTTGTTCGCCGGCTTCACCTGCGGCCGATTCCTGGCCTTCCGCGCCTTCGACACCTTCGGCGCCGTCACGGTCGCGGCGATTGCGGTTGCGGCCGCCACGACGACGACGACGACGCGGCTCTTCACCGTCCACCGCTGCTTCGTTTTCCTCGCCTTCCGGGCCGGTGCTCGGCGCGGTTTTCAGGATGCTGGTGGCCGCTTCGGTCACCGGGCCGGTCGACGGCACGCCGACGTTCAGCGCCAATTCCTCAACCTTGGCTTCGACCGGGGCCTTGTCCGCGCGTGGTTCGCGTGGAGGACGCGGCGTGCGTTCGGCGCGCTCAGGACGCTCGGCACGTTCAGCGCGTTCGCGTGGCGCCTGGCCTTCGGCCGCCTGGTTTTCACGCGGTTCGCGTGGCTCGCGCGGTGGACGCGGTGGGCGTGGCGGACGGCCGTTGGCGTCCGCTGCCTTCGCTTCGTCCGCTGCCGGACGGGCTGCGCCTGGTTCGCGCTCTTCGCGCTCGCCGCGGCCTGGGCCCTTGCCGTTACGGTTGCGGCCGCGCGGACCACGTGGGTTGCGCTCGCCACGGTCGCCGGACGGCGCCTTGACCACGATGGTCGGCTGCTGCGGCAGGGCGGCCGGCGCCGGTTTCGGGCTCAGGAAGCTGAACAGCTTGGCGAAGAAACCTTGCTCGGCTGGCGCTGGGACCGGGGCCGGCGCTGGCTTGATGACGGTTTCGGTCGGCTTGCGCTCGACCAGCGGTGCTGGCTGGTCCGGGGTGATGGTCTTGACCATGGCTTCCTGGCGCGGCTTGGCTTCTTCCTTCTGGCGCTTGCTGTAGGCCATGTCGGTTTCGGCTTGCTCGGCCAGCGAGTAGCTTGCCTGGCTGTCTTCCAGACGCGGATCGTCGTGCTTGATGCGCTCGAGCTTGTAGTGCGGGGTTTCCAGGTGCTTGTTCGGCACCAGGATGATGCTGATGCGGTGGCGGGTCTCGATCTTGAGCACTTCGCCGCGCTTTTCGTTCAGCAGGAAGGCTGCCACGTCCACGGGAACCTGCACGTGGATGGTGGCCGAGTTTTCCTTCATCGCCTCTTCCTGGATGATACGCAGGACTTGCAGGGCCGACGATTCGGTGTCGCGGATGTGGCCGGTGCCGGAGCAGCGCGGGCAGGTCACGTGCGAGCCTTCGGACAGCGATGGACGCAGGCGCTGGCGCGACAGTTCCATCAGGCCGAAGCGGGAAATCTTGCCCATCTGGACGCGGGCGCGGTCGTGGTGCAGCGCGTCTTTCAGGCGCTGTTCGACTTCGCGCTGGTTCTTGGCCACTTCCATGTCGATGAAGTCGATCACGATCAGGCCGCCCAGGTCGCGCAGGCGCAGCTGGCGGGCCACTTCTTCGGCCGCTTCGCAGTTGGTGTTGAAGGCGGTGGTTTCGATGTCCGAACCGCGGGTGGCGCGGGCCGAGTTGACGTCAACCGAGACCAGCGCTTCGGTGTGGTCGATCACGATGGCGCCGCCCGATGGCAGCGGCACGGTGCGGCTGTAGGCGGTTTCGATCTGGTGTTCGATCTGGAAGCGGGAGAACAGCGGCACGTCGTCGCTGTAGCGCTTGACGCGGTGGACCATGTCCGGCATCACGTGGCTCATGAACTGGTGAGCCTGCTCGTAGATGTCGTCGGTGTCGATCAGGATTTCGCCGATGTCCGGCTGGAAGTAGTCGCGGATGGCGCGGATGACCAGCGACGATTCCTGGTAGATCAGGAAGGCGCCCGAGGCCGACTTGCCGGCGCCTTCGATCGCGCGCCACAGTTGCATCAGGTAGTTCAAGTCCCACTGCAGTTCATCGACGTTGCGGCCGATGCCGGCGGTGCGGGCAATCACCGACATGCCTGGCGGCAAGTCCAGCTTGTCCATGGTTTCGCGCAGTTCCTGGCGCTCTTCACCTTCGACGCGGCGGGAAACACCACCACCGCGCGGGTTGTTCGGCATCAGCACCAGGTAGCGGCCGGCCAGCGAGACGAAGGAGGTCAGGGCGGCGCCCTTGTTGCCGCGCTCTTCCTTTTCCACCTGGACCATGATTTCCTGGCCTTCGCGCAGCGCTTCCTTGACGGAGGCGTTGCGGACATCCACGCCTTCGCGGAAGTAAGTGCGTGCTACTTCCTTGAATGGCAGGAAACCGTGGCGATCTTCGCCGTAGCTGACGAAGCAAGCTTCCAGCGACGGCTCGATGCGGGTGATCACGCCTTTGTAGATGTTGGATTTGCGCTGTTCGCGGCCGGCGGTTTCGATGTCGATATCGATCAGTTTCTGACCGTCGACGATCGCTACGCGCAGTTCTTCTTGCTGCGTAGCATTAAACAACATGCGTTTCATTTTTATAAACTCCGCGACCCGTAGGTCATCTCTGTGCCGCTCGGTTTCTTACGACCGAGGCAGCGAGGTACAGGGATATACGCGAGAATTAATGTGATTGCGGTGGGTATGCCCATCCTGTGCGGCGCAGAGACGCGAACGAAACCGTCCGCATCGCGGCCGCAACTGGGCGCATGAGGTCGATCGACATGCCGAGTGCTCGCATCACCTGCAATTCATCCATGCGGCCCCTGACGGACGGCAGAGAAATGCAGGCGGTGAGCAACGTCGTTGAGAGCCAAATCCTATCCAGGCTTACGTACTACAAGTATTGCAACTTCGGTAACCAGGCTTGTTTCAGCCTTCCGTCGAGCTTGCAGCAAAGCATGGGGTCCGGCGAAAACGGCAAGCGTTATCAACTTCATCAACCGGCCAGCTCGACTCTAGACCAAGCTGGCCGGACTTTATCCTTACAATCCAACCATATTAATTCAGCATCCTTGCCGGCATCCGATTACAACAACGGTGCAACCTTGATTCCAGCACGGGTGGTGCGTATACATTTTTTCCTCTGAATTTGCAATTTGGCGAGGCCAGTGGAGACGCCCCTGTGTAAAATGTGCTTTTATTCTTACACTTGCCGCAGATTGAACCGCAGCGAAACAATTATATATTCAAAATGAAGGACTTAGAGAGATTTCTGGGAAGACAGAGCAAATGAAGATGCAAAATGATGTTGTTCCCCCTTCAACCCCCGTTCCGCTGCAAGCACAATTCGTCACAATTACTGAAGAAGAAGCCGGTCAGCGCATCGATAACTACCTGTTGCGCGTTTGCAAAGGCGTGCCGAAAAGTCACGTCTATCGTATCCTGCGCTCGGGCGAGGTGCGGGTCAACAAGGGGCGTATCGACCAGATGTACCGTTTGGTACAGGGTGATATCGTCCGTATTCCACCGGTCCGCATCGCGGAGAAGGCCGACACCACCCACGTGCCGGCGGCCGAATTCAAGGTGATTTTCGAGGATGCCCACCTGCTGGTGATCGACAAGCCGGCCGGCGTGGCGGTGCACGGCGGTTCCGGCGTGTCCTTCGGCGTGATCGAGCAGTTGCGCGCGTCCCGTCCGGATGCCAAGTTCCTGGAGCTGGTGCACCGGCTGGACCGCGACACCTCGGGTTTGCTGTTGCTCGCGAAGAAGCGCTCGGCGCTGACCAGCCTGCACGAGCAGATGCGTGACGGCCATACCGACAAACGCTACCTGACGATGGTGGCGGGCGACTGGAAAAACGCGCGCCAGCACGTCAAGCTGCCGCTGCACAAGTACACCACCGCCGAGGGCGAACGCCGCGTGGCCGTTCAGGCCGACGGCATGCCGTCGCATACCGTGTTCACGCTGCTGAAGAAATTCAAGGACTTCGCCCTGCTGGAGGCCGAACTGAAGACCGGGCGCACCCACCAGATCCGCGTGCACCTGTCATCTTCCGGCTTCGCCATCGTAGGTGACGACAAGTACGGCGATTTTGCACTGAACCGCGCCTTGCTGAAAGCCGATGCCACGCGCGGCGCGCTCAAGCGCATGTTCCTGCATGCGCATCAGATTACGTTTACCCATCCGGATTCCGGCAAAATCATGACGCTGAACGCGCCTTTAGCCACCGAATGTGAGCGATTCTTGCTAAGCTTGGGGAAACCTCTTAACTAATCGTAAATATTTATTGAAGGAGCCGGCCTGCGCTTGCAGGCCGGAAGACATGGCAAGAAAGCAATTCGACTTAATCGTCTTCGATTGGGATGGAACGTTGATGGATTCAACGTCAACGATCGTCAAGTGCATCCAGGCGGCGGCCAGGGACCTGTCCCTGCCGATCCCGCGCGACGACGTGGCCGCCCATGTGATCGGCCTCGGCCTGCATGAAGCCATGCAGGCGGTGTTGCCGGAGATCGATCCATCCTACTATCCGCGCATGGTGGAGCGTTACCGCTACCATTTCCTGTCGCGCGACCACGAGCTGACGCTGTTCCCCGGCGTGCACGACATGCTGACGGAATTGTCGCAGAACGGCTATTTCCTGGCGGTGGCCACCGGCAAGAGCCGGGTCGGCCTGAACCGTGCCATGAACGACGTCAAACTATTGTCCATGTTTGACGCCACCCGTTGCGCAGACGAAACCTTCTCCAAGCCGCATCCCGCCATGCTGCAGGAGTTGACGCGGGAGTTGGGCCAGGATATGCGCCGTACCGTGATGATTGGCGATACCTCGCACGATCTGTTGATGGCGAACAATGCCGGCGCGTCCGCCATCGCGGTCCAGTATGGCGCGCACCCGGCCGACCAGCTGGCCGCCTGCAATCCGCTGTATTCGGCCGTCACGGTGGCCGAGCTGCACCAATGGCTGAGCGAGAACGCATAATGGCTGACGAGGATATTTTGGTCTGCGCCGCCGATGCGGTGCTGGAGGGCGGCAAGGGCGTGCGCTTCCTGGTGACCGCCGGCGGCGACGACGGCACCGGCTTCGTGGTGCGCTACGGCGGCAAGGTGTACGGCTACCTGAACCGCTGCGCCCACGTGCCGATCGAGCTGGACTGGGCCGAAGGCGAGTTCTTCGAGTCCAGCGGCTTGTACCTGATGTGCTCCACGCACGGCGCGATTTATGCGCCGGAAAGCGGTTTTTGCGCCGGCGGACCGTGCAAGGGCGGCCGTTTGCGCCCGATCAGCGTGGTGGAGCGCGACCAGCAGATTTTCTGGCAACCGGATGACTATGTGCGCCCCGCGCGCGCCTGACCTGTAACAAGACGAGAACTATGAGCGATAACACTAGCGAAAATGGCGGCAACGGCGCTGAAAAACCGGTATCTCCTGTGCCTCCCAAGGCCACCGTCGCGGCTTCCAGCTGGGAGCGCGAAGTGCTGGAAAAGCTGGTGTTCGCCACGCTGAAGGAGCAGAAGGCGGCGCGCCGCTGGGGCATCTTCTTCAAGGCGGTGACGCTGCTGGTGGTGGTGGTCGGGCTGAGCGCCTACCTGGACATCAGCTGGACCGGCACCGAGGAGACCCTTGGCCGCCACACGGCATTGATCGAGATCGACGGCGCGATCGAGTCGGAAGGCAGCGGCGCCGCCTCGGTGGTGATCCCGGCCCTGAACAAGGCGTTTTCCGACAGCGGCTCGGTGGCGGTCGTGATGCATATTAATAGCCCCGGCGGCAGCCCGGTGCAGGCCGGCATGATCGTCGACGAGATGGTGCGCCTGCGCAAGGGCTATCCAACCAAGCCGCTGTACGTGGTGGTGGACGAGATCTGCGCCTCAGGCTGCTACTACATCGCCGCCGGCGCTGACCGCATCTATGTCAACAAGGCCAGCATCATCGGTTCGATCGGCGTGCTGATGGACGGCTTCGGCTTCACCGGCATCATGGAAAAGGTGGGCGTCGAGCGCCGCCTGCTGACCGCCGGCGAAAACAAGGGCTTTATGGACCCGTTCAGCCCTCTGACCGAAAAGCACAAGCAGCACGCGCAAACCATGCTCAACGAAATCCACCAGCAGTTCATCCAGGTGGTGCGCAATGGCCGTGGCAAGCGCCTGAAGGAAACGCCGGACATGTTTTCCGGACTGTTCTGGACCGGCGCCAAGTCCATCGACATGGGCCTGGCCGACGCCTTCGGCACGGTCGACAGCGTGGCGCGCGACGTGGTCAAGGCCGAAGACATCATCGACTATACCCAGCATGAAGGCTTGCCGGAGCGTGTGCTGAAGAAATTCGGCGCGGCGATGGGCGCGGGCGCGGTTAAGTCCGCGGTGGATAACGTCAAGCCCAGCCTGCGTTGATCGGGCAGGGGCGGGCCGGCTGGCGGGCTGGCCGTTAGCCGCAGTGATAGCATCACTGGACTAGCGATTAACATTAACAATCCAGCCTTATTCCTGCTTGCATATCTGACTTGGTGGACTATAGTGGTGTTGTAGTTCTTTCCAAGGGGGGCCGATATAAACAGTTTATCTTGTTGTCAGCACGATCTTGTTCAGTTTTGATGGAACTACTCAGCTGCATCATGGATGCGGAGTAGAGAGAATTTCGATTCCTCGTAATGAGTCCTGTGATGGGACTGAAAACAGCGGCGCAATGCCGCTGTTTTCAATTGTGGCCTCGTTTTGTGCGAAACCGCCGGCGTCCAGCCAGGCGAGGAAGTGGGCCTGGCGGTCGGCATGCCATTGGTCGCGCGGGCAGCACGGCGTTTCGTCGGCGGAGATGTGGCTGCGGCAGCGCGCCAGCAACAGCTCGGTTCTATGCATGGCGGCCTGTTCTTGTGCCGCTGTCGTCACGGTGAGTAGGGTAGTCATGGTGGGTCCTGCTGAGCATTCCTAATGCATTAGGCGGATTCCTAACGCGGTTTTCAGTCTATCAATGGAATGGCTATAGGACTTGATATGCATCAAGGATTGGCTGTCCAGGACATTTGCTGCGACGCAGCAGCCGGCGCCTTCCCGCTGCCATCGGCATCCTGTAAAATCCGGCCATGAGTAAATTATCCCTAGACCGCATCCTGCAATCGCAGGGTTACGGCACCCGCAAGTATTGCCGCTCCCTGATTGAAGACGGCGAAGTGAGCATCGGTGGCGTCGTGCACGACAATTACAAAGCCAGCATCGAGACCGATGGCCTGGTGCTGACCATCTTCGATGAGGAATGGGTGTACCGCGAACACCTGTACATCGCGCTCAACAAGCCGGCCAATTTCGAATGCTCGCGCAAGCCCAGCCACCATCCCGGCGTGCTGACCTTGCTGCCCGAGCAGTTCAGCTGGCGCGAAGTGCAGCCGGTCGGCCGGCTCGACCATGACACCACCGGCATGCTGCTGATGTCGGACGATGGGCCGTTTATCCATGCACAATCGTCGCCGAAGCGGCACGTGCCGAAGATTTACCAGGCCACCACGCAGGAACCGGTCACCGACGAGCTGGTGGCGCAGTTGCTGTCCGGCGTGCAGCTGCACGACGAACCGGCCCCGCTGGCGGCGCAGACCTGCATCAAGCGCGGCGAGCACCAGTTGGAAATCGTGCTGGAGCAGGGCAAGTACCACCAGGTCAAGCGCATGCTGGCGGCCGCCGGCAACCATTGCAGCGCGCTGCATCGCTCCGCCATCGGCACGCTGACGCTGGAGTCGCTGGGCATCGCCGAAGGCGAATGGTGCTACCTGACGCCGGAACAGCTGGCATTGCTGGCCCCTTCCGCATGAAGCTGGCCACGCTGAAGGACGGCACCCGCGACGGCCAGCTGATGGTGGTGTCGCGCGACCTGAAGACGGCGCAGCTGGCCGACGGCGTGGCGCGCACCCTGCAGCGCGCCTTGGACGATTGGACCTTCATCGCCCCGCAACTGGACGCGATCTACCAGGATCTGAACCAGGGACGCGCCCGCCGCAGCTTCGATTTCGAGCCGCAGAATTGCATGGCGCCGCTGCCGCGCGCCTTCCAGTGGGCCGACGGTTCGGCCTACGTCAACCACGTCGAGCTGGTGCGCAAGGCGCGCGGCGCCGAGCTGCCGCCGTCGTTCTGGGAGGATCCGCTGATGTACCAGGGCGGCAGCGACGATTTCCTCGGCCCGACCGACGATATCGAGCTGTTCCGCGAAGAGTGGGGCATCGATTTCGAGGCCGAAGTCGCGGTGATCACCGACGATGTGCCCATGGGCGTCACGCCGGACCAGGCGCACCAGCGCATCCGCCTACTGATGCTGGTCAACGATGTGTCGCTGCGCAACCTGATTCCGGACGAGCTGGCCAAGGGCTTCGGCTTCGTCCAGTCCAAGCCGGCCACCAGCTTTTCGCCGGTGGCGGTCACGCCGGACGAGCTGGACGACGCCTGGAAGGGCGGCAAGGTCCACCTGCCGCTGCTGTCGACCTGGAACGGCAAGCTGGTCGGCAAGCCGCAGGCGGGCGTGGACATGGTGTTCAACTTCCCGCAGCTGCTCGCCCACCTGGCCAAGTCGCGCAACGTGCGGGCCGGTTCGATCATCGGCTCTGGCACGGTGTCCAACAAGGATGCCAAGCGCGGCTATTCCTGCATCGCCGAACAGCGCTGCCTGGAGACGATCGCCGGCGGCGCACCGGTCACGCCGTTCATGGCCTTCGGCGACACCATCCGCATCGAAATGCTGGGCGGCGACGGCAAATCCGTGTTCGGCGCCATCGAGCAGCGCGTCCAGCAGGCGGGCGCGGCGAAATTGCCGTAAGGAATCTACGAGCAGGCCCGGAAATACCGCCGTATTCCAGCGATGGCCTGGTCCCGCCGCGGCCGATAATGGCACGGTCGAGATAAACCCCGCAGCAGGCAGATTCCATGGCAGAAGACAGCGACGCAGAAAAGACCGAACCCGCGTCACCGAAGCGCCTCGAGCAGGCGCGTGAGGAAGGCGATGTTCCCCGTTCGCGGGAAGTGGCGACGTTTACCGTGCTGATGGCCGCGGGCGCCGGCCTGTGGATGACCGGCGACGGCCTGGTCGGCCAGCTGCATTCCGCCCTGGTGTCCGGCCTGACGCTGAACCAGGAACAAATCTTCGATGCCGACATCCTGCTCAACCGCATTGGCGTGGACGTGGTGCGGGTGATGCTGGCCTGCCTGCCGCTGGGCATCGCGGTGATGCTGGTGGCGCTGGCGTCGCCGCTGCTGGTGGGCGGCTGGCTGTTCAGCGGCAAGGCGATCGCGCCCAACTTCAACAAACTCAATCCCGCCAACGGCCTGGGCAATATGTTCTCGTCCAACTCGCTGGTCGAGCTGTTCAAGGCCGTGGCCAAGGCGCTGGTGGTGGGCCTGGTGGCCTGGCTGGTGGTGATGAAGCAGAAGGATGCCGTGATCGGCCTGGCGGTCGAGCCGCTCAAGCTGGGCACGGTGCACCTGCTGAACATGCTGGGCAGCTGCTTCCTGTTCATCGTCGGCGCGCTGGGCCTGATCGCCGCCATCGACGGCCCTTACCAGATGTGGCACTACGCGAACAAGCTGAAGATGACCCGCCAGGAGCTGATCCAGGAATCCAAGGAGTCGGACGGCAATCCGCAGATCAAGGCCAAGATCCGCCAGCTGCAGCGCGAGATGGCCAAACGCCGCATGATGGCCGACGTGCCGACCGCCGACGTGGTGGTGACCAACCCGACCCACTACGCGGTCGCGCTCAAGTACAGCGACGGCATGCGCGGCGCGCCGAAGGTGGTGGCCAAGGGCACCGACGAAGTGGCGGCCAGGATCCGCGAGATCGCCAAGGAGAACAAGGTGACGCTGCTGGAGGCGCCGGCGCTGGCGCGTGCGCTGCACAAGCACACCGAGATCGGCGACGAGATTCCGGAAGCGCTGTACTCGGCCGTGGCCGAAGTGCTGGCCTATGTGTTCCAGCTGCGCCTGTTCAGCAAGGGCGGCGGCAACCGGCCGGATATACCGAAGACACTCGATGTGCCGCCTGAGCTCGATCCGCTCAACCCCGCATCGCAAAAGAAGAAACCCGACTTGAATAACGGAGCACCCGCATGAACGCCCTGAGCAACCTGAAACTGCCGCCCTGGCTGCAAGGCCTGGCCAACAGCCGCAACAAGAGCAGCCTGGCCGCGCCTATCCTGATCATCATGCTGCTGGCGATGATGGTGCTGCCGTTGCCGGCCTTCGTGCTCGACATTTTCTTCAGCTTCAATATCGCGCTGGCGGTGATCGTGCTGCTGACCAGCCTGTACACCGTCAAGCCGCTGGACTTCATGGCCTTCCCGACCATCCTGCTGGTGTCGACCATGCTGCGCCTGTCGCTGAACGTGGCGTCGACCCGCGTGGTGCTGACCGAGGGCCACACCGGCGCCGACGCGGCCGGCAAGGTGATCGAGGCCTTCGGCCACTTCCTGATCGGCGGTAACTACACGGTCGGTATCGTGGTGTTCATCATTTTGACGATCATTAACTTCACCGTGGTGACCAAGGGTGCGGGCCGTATCGCCGAGGTGGGCGCGCGTTTCGCCCTGGATGCGATGCCGGGTAAACAAATGGCGATCGACGCCGACCTCAACGCCGGCCTGATCGGCGAGGCCGATGCCCGCAAGCGCCGCAGCGAAGTGGCGCAGGAAGCGGAGTTCTACGGCGCCATGGACGGTGCCAGCAAGTATGTGCGCGGCGATGCCGTGGCCGGCATCCTGGTGACGGTGATTAACGTGGTCGGCGGCCTGCTGGTCGGCCTGCTGCAGCACGACCTGAGCTTCGCCGACGCGCTGAAGAACTACACCTTGCTGGCCATCGGTGACGGCCTGGTGGCGCAGATCCCGTCACTGGTGATTTCCACCGCGGCCGGTATCGTGGTGTCGCGCGTGGCCAGCGAGCAGGACATCGGCACCCAGGTGGTGGGGCAGTTGTTCGCCAAGCCGCAGGTGCTGTACATCACCGCCGCCATCATCGGCGGCATGGGGCTCATTCCCGGCATGCCCAACCTGGTGTTCCTGTTGCTGGCGAGCGTGCTGGCCGGTTCGGCCTGGCTGATGACGCGCAAGGTGGCGGCCGGCAAGACCGCCGAGGTGGCGGCGGCGGAAGCGGCGGCCGCGTCGCCGGCCGCGGCGCCGGAGCAGGAGGAGGCCAGCTGGCAGGACATCATGCCGGTCGATACGCTCGGCCTGGAGGTGGGCTATCGCCTGATCCCGCTGGTGGACAAGACCCAGAGCGGTGAACTGCTCAAGCGCATCAAGGGCATCCGCAAGAAGTTCGCGCAGGAGGTGGGTTTCCTGGCGCCGCCGGTGCATATCCGCGACAACCTGGAGCTCAAGCCTTCGGCCTACCGCATCACGCTCAAGGGCGTGGAGGTGGGCACGGGCGAGGCGTTCAACGGCCAGTTCCTGGCGATCAATCCTGGCATGGCCAGCGGCACCTTGCCGGGACTGGTGACCACCGATCCGGCCTTCGGCCTGCCGGCCACCTGGATCGACGCCAATCTGCGCGACCAGGCGCAGGGCATGGGTTACACGGTGGTCGACGCCGGCACCGTGGTGGCGACGCACTTGAATCACCTGATCACGACGCACGCGTCCGAGCTGCTGGGCCGCGCCGAGGTGCAGTCGTTGCTGGATCACCTGGGCAAGGATGCGCCCAAGCTGGTGGAGGACCTGGTGCCGAAGATGGTGTCGTTGTCGACCTTGCAGAAGGTGTTGCAGAACCTGCTGGCGGAAGGCGTGCACATCCGCGATATGCGCTCCATCATCGAGACGCTGGCCGAGCACGCCGTGCACACGCAGGATCCGAACGACCTGACCGCGCTGGTGCGCATCTCGCTGGGCCGCGCCATCGTGCAGCAGCTGTTCCCGGGCGCCAGCGAGTTGTCGGTGATGACGCTGGATAACCGCCTGGAACGCTTGCTGATGCAGGCGCTGGCGGCCAGCGGGCCGGACGGCGCGGGCATCGAGCCGGGCCTGGCCGACACCATTGCACAGCAGGCGCAGCAGGCGGCGCAGCAGCAGGAGGCGCTGGGCTTGACGCCGGTGCTGCTGGTGCCTGGGCCGCTGCGGGCTTTGCTGTCGCGATTCCTGCGCCGCGCCTTGCCGCAGTTGAAGGTGCTGTCGCATGCGGAGATCCCGGAGACCAAGACCATCCGCGTGACCGCGCTGGTGGGCCAGCAGCCGGCGTAAGTTTGAGCGGATCGCGGCTGCCTCCGTGTGGGCGGCCTAGACTGCTCGCATGGAGGCCGACGATTTCGATACGCCGTGGAAGGAAGTGGTCATGCACCACTTTCCGGAGTTCATGGCGTTCTACTTTCCCCTTGCGCACGCCGCGATCGACTGGTCGCGGCCGCATACTTTTCTCGATCAGGAATTCGGCGCGTTGACGCGCGATGCCGAGCTGGGCAAACGCCTGCTCGACAAGCTGGTCAGCGTGTATCTGCATGACGGCAGCGAGCAGTGGGTGCTGGTGCATCTGGAGGTGCAGGGCTGGCGCGATGCGCGGTTTGCCGAGCGTATGTTTGTCTACAATTATCGTGTCTATGATCACTACCAGCGGCCGGTCGCCAGCCTGGCGCTGCTGACCGATGGCGGTGCGCGCTGGCGGCCCGCTTCGTTTAGCTATCGGCTGCTGGGCTGCGAGATGAAGATCGAATTTCCGGTCGTGAAGCTGCGCGATTTTGCTGGCCGCATGGACGAATTGCGGGCGCATCCGAATCCGTTTGCGCTGGTGACGATGGCGCATCTTCAGGCGCGGCAAACCAAGGGGAACGCGCATCGGCGGCGCATCGCCAAATGGCGGCTTACCAAGCTTCTGTATCAACGTGATTGGGACAAGCAGCGTATCATCAATTTGTACCGGGTGATCGACTGGATCATGCGCTTGCCTGAGGGACTTGAGGCACGCTTGCGATCCGGGATGTTGCAGATTGAAAGGAGGAAGGCCATGGCTTATTTGTCTTCTATCGAACGTATCGGAATGGAAATTGGCAGGCAAGAGGGCAGGCAGGAGGGCGGGGCCGAGATGCTCACCGAGCTGCTGACCAAACGCTTCGGCCCGCTGGATGCGCAGGTGCGGGCGCGCATCGCCGGGGCGGATGTGCCGCAGCTGTCGGCCTGGGCGCGCAACTTTGTCGACGCCACTTCGCTGGAGGAGGTTTTCCGCAGCAGTTAAGCCGTCTCGTCCGCAATGGCGAAATGCGGCCCATTTGCCCCCCTGTTCGTCGGATCGTTTCCTAAGTGCATCGTCAATAATGGCACTGTCAGAGTAAAGGCGTCTCATCCGGAAGACGCACTGCTCGACTTAGACTCCTGAGAGCCGGCCATGAACGTCAAAAAATTTACCGCACCGACTTCCCGCGAGGCGCTGCGCAAAGTCCGCGAATCGCTCGGCCCCGATGCCGTGATCCTGTCCAATCGCCAGGCCGATGGCGGCGTTGAAATCCTCGCGCTGGCCAACGACGATGCCGCTTCGCTGGCCATGCCGGCGCCGCACTCGCCAATGGCCGATCCGGCGCCGTCGCTCGACCTGAACACCGCCGCGCCGTATGGCCGCGCCGAGCAGCGCCTGGAGCCGCGCCTGGAACAGCGCATGGAACCCCGTTTCGAATCGAATATGCCAACCCCGGCGCCAGCCGCCCTGCCAGCGCAACCGGTGCGCCGCGTGGTGGCTTCCAATTCGTCGTTCGCCAGCGCCACCAAGGCCGCAGCCGCAGCCGCGGTGCCGGCGCCAGCGCCGGCCAAGGCCACGATCGATGCCGAGCAGATCGCCGCCCTGGTCAGCGCCGCCGTCGCCAGCGCCAAGCAGAACGCCGCCGCCGAGATGCAGGGCATGATGAGCGAAATCCGCGCCATGCGCGGCATGATGGAAACCCAGCTGGCCGAGATCTCCTGGGGCACCACGCAGGCGCGCGAGCCGCAGAAGGCCGCCGTGCTGCGCGAGATGCTGGCCGCCGGTTTCTCGGCCAGCCTGGCGCGCTACCTGATCGAAAAACTGCCGGCCAACCGCGACGCCGCCGACAGCCTGCGCTGGATCAAGAATGTCCTGACCCGCAACCTGCAAACCATGGCCAACGAAGACGCGCTGATCGAGCAGGGCGGTGTGTTCGCGCTGGTCGGTCCGACCGGCGTCGGCAAGACCACCAGCACCGCCAAGCTGGCCGCGCGCTGCGTGATGCGCCACGGCCCGGACAAGCTGGCCCTGATCACCACCGATGCCTACCGTATCGGCGCCCACGAGCAGCTGCGCATCTACGGCAAGATCCTCGGCGTGATGGTGCACTCGGTGAAGGACGAGGCCGACCTGCGCATCGCCCTGAAGGAACTGAAGAACAAGCACACGGTCTTGATCGACACGGTCGGCGTCAGCCAGCGCGACCAGATGGTGACCGAGCAGGTGTCGATGCTGCAAGGCGCAGGCTCCGACGTCAAGCGCCTGCTGTGCCTGAATGCGACGGCCACCCAGGAAACGCTGAACGAAGTGGTGCGCGCCTATCAGGGCAGCGGCCTGGCCGGCTGCATCATGACCAAGCTCGATGAAGCGGCCGCCATCGGCAACGTGCTGGACGTGGTGATCCGCCAGAAGCTCAACCTGTTCTACGTGTCGAACGGCCAGCGCGTGCCGGAAGACCTGCACCTGGCCGATCCGGCCTACCTGATCGACCGCGCTTTCAAGTTGAAACGCGACGCCGTCAACACCCAATACCTGGACGCCGAACTGCCGCTCCTGATGAGCAACGGTGAACCAGCGCTGCGCGAGGTGCACCTTGGCTAATTTCGATTTCGACCAGGCGGAGGGCCTGCGCCGCATGCTGGCGGGGCCGCAGCCCCGCATCGTCACCTTCCTGTCGGCCACGCCGCAGGACGACAAGGGCGCCATGCTGGTCAACCTGGGCGCCTCGCTGGCGCGCGCCGGCAACGACGTGCTGCTGGTCGATGCCTGCGCCAGCGCCCATGGCGTGGCCTCGCGCCTGGGCGTGGACGGCGGCGCCAGCCTGCTCAACGTGGCGCGCCAGGAGTGCGCGCTCAACCAGGTGATCCACCAGGTGCCGCAAGGGTTCTCTGTGGCGTCGATGACACGCGGCGTGCCGCGCAGCGGCCCGGACGAGACGCGCCGCCTGGCCAAGGCCTTCGATGTGCTGGCCAAGCAGACCGGCATCGTCATCGTCGACGGCGAGTTCGACGGCGTGGCCTTCCCGGTGCCGGTCATGGCCAGCTCGGAAATCGTGGTGCAGGTGTCGAATAGCGCTACCTCGATCAAGGCCGCGTACAGTATGATCAAGCGCCTGAACCAGGAGCTGGGACGGCGGCCGTTCGGAATTGTGGTCACCGGGGCTTCCGAATCGGAAGCAAAGGTGGTATACGATAACATGGCACAGGCGGCCAGCCGATACCTCGCGGTGAACCTCGTTTCGATGGGATCGGTGCCGGCGGATGAATACCTGCAGCGCGCCGCACGCTTGGGGCGTGCGGTGGTCGATGCGTTTCCGCTGGCCGGGGCTTCGGTCGCGTTTCGTCAACTGGCGGGGCGCTTCGCGCTGGCCAGCTCGCCATCTTTCCGTTAAGGGAGCATGACAATTTTAGCGCTTAATCAATAATAAACAGGCTATGTACACGGTCAAAGGGAAAGCGGACAAGGATTCTTTGCTGACGGAGCATATGCCGTTGGTCAAGCGCCTGGCCCATCACATGAAGGCGAAACTGCCGCCCAGCGTCGAAGTCGACGATCTGGTGCAAGCCGGGATGATCGGCCTGCTCGACGCCATCAGCCGTTACGAGGAAACGCATGGCGCCCAGTTCGAAACCTACGCCGTGCTGCGCATCCGCGGCGCCATGCTCGACGAGCTGCGCAACAGCGACTGGCTGCCGCGCTCGATGCGCCAGAACATGCGCAAGATCGAGACCGCGATGAGCACGCTGCAGCAGCGCCTGGGCCATCCGCCGACCGAGTCGGAAGTGGCCAAGATGCTCAAGCTGTCGCTGGCCGACTATCAGGAAATGCTGTCCGACGGCGGCGGCCACCAATTGGTGTACTACGAAGATTTTCACGACGACGACGGCAACGACAGCTTCCTCGACCGTTACTGCTCGGACGAGGAGAGCGACCCGCTGCGCTCGCTGCTGGACGGCGACTTCCGCCAGGCCGTGATCGACGCCATCGACGCGCTGCCGCCGCGCGAGAAGATCCTGATGGGGCTGTACTACGAAGAGGAGCTCAACTTGAAAGAAATCGGCGCCGTGATGGGCGTATCGGAATCGCGCGTATCGCAGCTGCATACGCAGGCCGTGGCGCGGTTGCGCGCCTCACTTCGGGAGCGGTCTTGGACTGGGCCAGCGTAGCCGGGGTGCTGCTGGCGCTGGCCGGCATCGTTGTCGGCCAGACGCTCGAGGGCGGCAAGCTCGGCTCGCTGCTGCAGCCGGCCGCGTTCGCGATCGTGGTCATCGGCACGTTTGGCGCGGTGATGCTGCAGACCCGCTTCAAGACTTTTTTGCGCGGCGTGCGCATGCTGCGGCTGGTGTTCGCGCCGCCGGCCGACACCCGCGCCGTGCTGGCGCGCGACATCAACGCCTGGAACCTGGCGGCGCGCCGCGACGGCCTGCTGTCGCTGGAGCGTTACATGCTGTCGTCCAAGGACCAGTTCAACACCAAGGGCTTGCGCCTGATCGTCGACGGCATCAACCCCGACAAGCTGCGCCAGATCCTCGACACCGAGATCACCGCCTACGAAACCGAGGAGCGCCAGGCGGTGCGCATCTGGGAATCGGCGGCCGGCTATTCGCCCACCATCGGCATCCTGGGCGCGGTGCTGGGCCTGATCCACGTGATGGAAAATCTCACCGATCCAAGCAAGCTGGGCTCGGGCATCGCGGTGGCCTTCGTGTCGACCATCTACGGTGTCGGCCTGGCCAACCTGTTCTTCTACCCGATCGCCAACAAGCTCAAGGCCATCGTGACGCAGGCCGTGCACCAGCAGGAGATCGCCGCCGCCGTGTTCTACGACATCGCCACCGGCGACCACACGCGCGTCATCGACGAGCGCATCGCCACGCTGCTGCGGGAACACTGACATGCAGAACCGCCGCGCCCGCAGGAAGTTCGACGACGAGCCGGAGAACCACGAGCGCTGGCTGATTTCCTATGCCGACTTCATCACGCTGCTGTTCGCCTTCTTTGTTGTCATGTATGCGATCTCGGTGGTCAACATCGGCCGCTACAAGGTGCTGTCGGTCGCGCTGGGGGACGCCTTCGGCGGCGCCGGTTCGGCCAAGCCGGTCACCACCGAGGTGCCCAACCTGCCCATCCCCAATCCCAACCTGCGCCGCCACGCCGAACTGCTGCGCAAGGAAAAAACCCAGATGACCAAGCTGGCGCAGGACTTGTTGTCCACGCTGGCGCCGCTGGTCAAGGAGGGCAAGGTGCGCGTCACGCAGAACAGCCGCGGCGTCAGCGTCGAGATCAACGCCTCGGTGCTGTTCGATCCGGGCGACGCGCGCCTGACCAGCGAATCGACCGAAGCCTTGCGCGCCGTGGCCGGCCTGCTCAAGAGCGACGACCACAATGTGCAGGTGGAGGGCCATACCGACAACCAGCCGATCCGCAACGCGCTGTTCCCGTCCAACTGGGAGCTGTCGGCGGTGCGCGCCAGCAGCGTGGTGCGGCTGTTCATCGACGCCGGCGTGGCGCCGGGACGCTTGACCGCGGTGGGCTTCAGCTCGAACGTGCCGGTGGCGTCGAACGACAATCCGATCGGCCGCGCGCGCAACCGCCGCGTGGCGGTCACGATCTTGTCCGGTATTCCGGATACGGTGACGGAGTTGCCGACGCCGGCGCCGGCTCAGCAGTAGATAAAATAAAAGCGCAGATCAGCCGGCCAGGAAACCGCGGCTGCGGGGCAGGGTGGTGGACAGGCCGCCAGGGCCGTAGAAATTGTTGGCGCCGGCCGATTGCGGACGCAGCGCCTGCAGCGCGCCTTGCGTATGGCCCATCTGCTTGTTGATCAGCATGCCGTTGATGCGGTTGAGTTCCTTGGCTTCGCGCGCGTGGTGCTGCAGCGCCTGCCACAGGGCGGTGGCTTCGGCGGCGTCGGCGCCGCTGGCGGCAACCCAGGCATCCATGCCGGCTTCCTCGGCCGGGTAGCCGGCCTTGCCCAGGGCGCGGTGGCGCTGGGCCGACAACAGGGTCATCTGCGTGACCAGTGCCGATTTCTTCGTGGTGACCGCCGTCAGGCCGTCGATTTCCGCCGCCACCAGGTGTTGCTGTTCCTGCTTCAGGACGCCCAGCAGGGTCGTCATGATCTGTTCTTCTTCACGCAGGCTGTTCAGCGGGGTAGCGGTTGACATGGTATTACCTATCGTTTGCGAGAGTGCAGCAGATCCTTGACTGTATCCAGCAAGCCATCCGCCACTTTTTCCGAGTTGACCTGGAACTGACCGTCGGCAATCGCCAGCTTAATGCGCTCGACCTTCTTGGTATCGAACACAGCGTTGGCGCCGCCGGCCGCACTGGCCGCCAATGCCTGGCCTTGCGGCGACAGGCGCACATTGTCGGACGTTGCAGGCGTCGCCGGGGCGGCCGCCTTGTCCGCGCCGCGCGCGGTCGAGGTGGAAGCCGGGGACGACGACGGCAAGCCGGTCGTGCTCTTCAATGTATCGTTGATTTTCACAGCATTATCCTTCTCTGGTAGGAGTACGAAACTCCGGGATCTGAGTCTATAACGGCGGGCGCGCGCGAAACTTTAGCGTTGCCTTACCGTCCGATCCCCGGCGTTCCGTCAAAACGCCACCTCCACCAGCCCGCCTGCCTTGGCGATCCCGGTGATTTGTTGCCCACCGGAAGTTTTTACCTGGACTACCTGGCCGTCGCCGGCCGTGCTCATGGCGCGGGCCTCGGCCGAGACGCTGAAGCCGTTGCCGCTGGAAACCAGCCGCACCAGTTGCCCGGATTGCACCACCGGCTTGCTGCGCAGCGTGTCCAGGCGTAGCGGCGTGCCTGGCGGCAGTGAAATATTGGTGCTGCGGCCAATCACCTGGCCCATGTCGGTGGCGATGCCGGCCGGCAGCGCGGTCAGGTCGCCCTTCAAGGTCACCAGCTGGCTGGCCTCGATGGCCTGGCCCTGGGCCAGCGGGGCGGCGCTGGCGATGTACTCGCCGACCACGGTGACCGTGGCTTGAATATATACCGTCCAGGCCGTTGGTGTCGCACAGCGCACGCCGACCGTGGTCTTGCCCCAGGCGCGCGCGCCGGGCATGAAGAACGCCTGCGGATCGGGGCAGGCGGCCAGGTTCATGCGCGGGTCGATGGCGCCCACGGCGACCGTCACCTGGCCCGGCAGGCCGCCGCTTTGCACCTGCAGGAATTGTTCGACGCTGCGCTTGAGCGCGGCGGCGTCCTGGCGCAGCGGCGCCGCTTGCTGGGATTGAGCTTGGGCGTGGGCCGCCGGCAGCAGGGTCAGCAGGGCGGCGGTGATGAGCAGTCGTTTCATGGCGTGAGAGTCCCCTTCAATGTTGCCATCATAGTCTGGCGGCCTGGACTTGAAGCCTTGAATAGGACCGAAAAGCAGTGGCTTATCGCTCGATCGTTACCGCCGGCAACTCCGTATCATCGATCCTGTCATAACAAGTGCGTCCATTGGGAGCTGCCATGGTTGGGAAACTCGACGATTACCTGCGCTTTAACGAAGCCGCGCTGAGCCTGCGCTCTCAGCGGCAGAGCGTGCTCGCCTCGAACATCGCCAACGGCGACACGCCCAACTACAAGGCCCGCGACATCGATTTTTCCAGCGCCATGAAGGCCGCGCTGGACAAGGCCAGCCCCAGCGCCAACGCCACCTTGAAGACCACCGCCAGCAAGCATTACCCCAACCCTCCGCAAGACGGTACGACGATGGCGGACGGCACGCCGCTGCTGTATCGCGGCGTGGTGCAGGGCGCGGTCGACGGCAACACGGTCGACATGGATGTGGAACGCAACCAGTTCGCCGACAACGCCATCCGCTACGAGGCTGGCATCACCGCAATCAACGCCCAGATCAAGACCATGATGGCGGCGATACAGGGAGGTAGCTGATCATGTCGCTGTTTAATATTTTCAATGTTTCAGGTTCGGCCATGAGCGCCCAGGCGCAACGGCTCAACGTGGTGGCGTCCAACCTGGCCAATGCCGACAGCGCCACCAGCGCCAGCGGCGAGGCCTACCGCGCGCGCCAGGTGGTGTTCGAGGCCACCACGCCGACCGACGGCGGGGCCTCGACCGGGGTGCGGGTCAAGCAGGTGGTGGAAGACCAGTCGCCGATGAAGCAGATGTACGACCCCAAGCATCCGATGGCCGACGACAAGGGCTATGTGACCATGCCCAACGTGAACGTGGTCGACGAGATGGTCAACATGCTGTCGGCCTCGCGGTCCTACCAGACCAACGTCGAGACGATGAACGCGGCCAAGACGCTGCTGCTTAAAACCCTGACCATCGGCCAGTAATTCTTAAGAGGACACCATGACTATCAGCGGAGTGATCGACACGCCAGTGGCGGCGCCGATCAATACAACCAACACCGGCAGCACCACCAAGTCCACCACCGATGTCGGCGCGGACCAGGACAAGTTCATGAAGCTGCTGGTGACGCAGCTGAAGAACCAGGATCCGCTGAACCCGATGGACAACGCGGCCATGACCAGCCAGCTGGCCCAGCTGTCGACCGTGACCGGCATCAACAAGGTCAACGCCACGCTGGAATCGCTGCGTACCGACCAGGCCGCCTCGCAATCGCTGACCGCGACCAACCTGATCGGCAAGGGCGTGCTGGTGGCGGGCAAGGGGGTCGACCTGACGACCAGCACCGACAGCGCCGGCAACACCACCAGCACCAGCGTGTTCGGCATCGACCTGGCCTCGCCGGCCGAGAGCGTGACGATCTCGATCCAGGACAAGGCCGGCGCCGTGGTGCGCACCATGAGCATGAAGAGCACCGACGTCGGCACCTACCCGATCACCTGGGACGGCACCACCGACGCCAAGACCGCCGCGCCGGCCGGCAGCTACACCTTCACGGTGAAGGCGGTGAGCGCCGGCAAGACCCTGACCGACGCCACGCCGTTGCAACTGGCGGCGGTGGCCAGCGTGTCGACCGGCAGCGGCGGCGTCAAGCTGAATACCTCGCTCGGACAGTTCGCGATGTCCGATATCAAAGAAGTTTTGTAACGCAGTTCACACGTCATACCTAGCATAGGGGAATACCATGTTCCAACAAGGACTTAGCGGCCTGAACGCAGCATCCAAATCGCTGGACGTCATCGGCAACAACATCGCCAACGCCAGCACCGTTGGCTTCAAGGGCTCGCAGGCGCAGTTCGCCGACCTGTACGCCAACTCGCTGAACGGCGTGTCGGGCAACAACCCGGGCATCGGTGTGACGACCGCCAAGCTGGCCCAGCAATTCACGCAGGGGAATATCGAGACCAGCAACAACCCGCTGGACATCTCGATCAACGGCGGCGGTTTCTTCCGCGAAGTGGTGAACGGCGCGGTGCAGTACTCGCGCAACGGCCAGTTCCACGAAGATAACACCCACACGCTGGTCAACGCGCAGGGCGCGGTGCTGACCGGTTACCTGTCGAACGCGGCCGGCGTGATCCAGCTGGGCGCGCCGACCCCGCTGACGCTGGACAAGTCCGACCTGACGCCGGTGCAGACCACCACCGCCAACTTCCAGCTGAACCTGAGCTCGGCGGAGAAGGTGCCGGCCACGATCCCGTTCGATGCCGGCGATCCGACCAGCTACAACAAGCAGACCGTGCTGAACGTGTACGACAGCCTGGGCACCTCGCACATCATGACGACCTACTACGTCAAGACCGATGCCAACACCTGGGACGTGTACGCGGCGGCCGACAACAAGGAAATCATTTCCGGCAGCGTGGCGGCGGCGATCAATATCGACCCCAACGTGAAGATCGCCCGCAGCGCCTACAACGACGCGGTGCGCGCGACGCCGCCGGACCCCGCCGCCATCGCGGCGGCTGCGTTCACCTATGCGGCGGCGGCCCATAGTTCGATGGCGGCGGCGGCGGTGGTGCCGCCGGCTGCGGCCTCGCAGGCCCAACTGGACGCGCTGGATGCCGCCTTTACCGCGCTCGATCCAACCGGCAGCAATTCGATCACCGGCATGACGCCCGACCAGATCAATGCCAAGCTGGCCGCCGCCATCACGGTGCCCGCGGTCAAGGCCGGCACCCTGTTGTTCAGCAAGACCGGCGTGCTGGACCCGGAGGCGATGGCCTTGATGCAACCGACGCCGCAAACGTTGCCGTTCAATATCCAGCTGCCGATTTTCCCTGACACCGGTTCCCAACAGCCGTTGACGGTCGCCACCACCTTCGACAAGACCACCCAGTACGGCAGCGTCACCAACGACCTGGGTTCGGTGCAGAACGGTTACTCGGCCGGTTCGTGGCAGCGTTACGCCATCGACGCCAACGGCGTGATCCTGGGCCAGTACAGCAACGGCAAGTCGCGTCCGATGGGCCAGATCGCCATGGCCAACTTCGCCAGCGTCGACGGCCTGACCCCGCTGGGCAACAATGCCTGGGCGGAAAGCTCGGCCTCGGGCACGCCCATGGTGGGCGTGCCGAACGCCGGCTCGATGGGTTCGCTGCGCGCCAGCTCGGTCGAGGTGTCGAACGTCGACCTGACGGCCGAACTGGTCAACATGATCACCGCGCAGCGCGTCTACCAGGCCAATGCGCAGACCATCAAGACCGAGGATTCGGTGCTGCAAACCTTGGTCAACCTCCGGTAATCGAGTAAGCCATGGACCGCCTGGTTTATACCGCGATGACAGGGGCGCGGCACGTGATGGAGCAGCAAGCCACCGTCGCCAACAACCTGTCCAACGCCACCACCACCGGCTTCCGCGCCCAGCTCGATACGTTCCGGGCGGTGCCGGTGGTGTCGGAGGGCTTGCAGACGCGCGCCTTCGTGGTCGATTCCACGGTGGGCGCCGACATGCGCGCCGGCCCGATCCAGACCACCGGCCGCGCGCTGGACATCGCGGTGCGCGACCAGGGCTGGATCGCGGTGCAGTCGGCCGACGGTTCGGAAGCCTACACCCGCAACGGCAGCCTCAAGGTCAGCGAGAACGGCCTGCTGCAAACCACCAGTGGCCAGACGCTGGTGGGCGACGGCGGCCCGATCGCCATCCCGCCCGACACCACGGTGACGGTGGCCGGCGACGGCACGGTCAGCACCATCTCGACCGACTTCAAGCCCGGCCCGGCCAATGTGCTGGGGCGGATCAAGCTGGTCAACCCGGACCCCAAGGGCCTGGTGCGCGGCGACGACGGCCTGTTCCGGCAGGTCAGCGGCACGCCGGCCGAGAACGACCCGGCGGTGCGCGTGGTCGATGGCGCGCTGGAGGGCAGCAACGTCAATCCGGTCGATTCCATGGTCAACATGATCAGTCTGGCAAGGCAGTTTGAAATGCAAATGAGCCTGCTGAAGAACGCCGAGAATAACGCCGCAAAAGCCACCCAGATCCTCGCTTTGAGTTGATGCCCGCTCCCGCATAATGGTTGCGTGGGATGAGTAGCTGTCGCTTTTGACGGCTCCCGTCCGAGCAACGGGAGAAGCATCATGATACGTTCACTGTGGATCGCCAAGACCGGCATGGAAGCGCAACAGACTGCGCTCGATGTCACGTCCAACAACCTGGCCAACGTCAGCACCAACGGCTTCAAGAAGTCGCGCGCGGTGTTCGAGGATCTGCTGTACCAGAACATCCGCCAGCCGGGCGGGCAGTCGTCGCAGCAGACCAACCTGCCGTCGGGCATGCAGCTCGGCACCGGCGTGCGGCCGGTCGCGATCGAACGGGTGCACACCCAGGGCAATCCGCAGTCGACCGGCAATGACAAGGACCTGATGGTCAACGGCAACGGCTTCTTCAACGTGCTGCTGCCGGACGGCACCACCGCCTACACCCGCGACGGCTCCTTCCAGCGCGACAACAACGGCCAGATGGTCACCTCCAGCGGCTTCGTGCTGCAGCCGGCCATCACCATCCCGATCACCGCGCAATCGATCACCGTGGGCCGCGACGGCACCGTGTCGGTCACGCTGCCGGGCCAGGTGGCGCCGCAGCAGATCGGCAGCATCCAGCTGTCGACCTTCATCAACCCGACCGGGCTGGAGTCGAAGGGCGAGAACCTGTACGTCGAGACCGGCGCTTCCGGCAACCCGCAGACCAACACCCCCGGCACCAACGGCACCGGCGTCATCATGCAAGGCTATGTGGAAACCTCGAACGTCAACGTGGTCGAGGAGATGGTCAATATGATCCAGACCCAGCGCGCCTATGAAATCAACTCGAAGGCCATCACGACCTCCGACCAGATGCTGGCGAAGCTGTCGCAGATGTAAGGAGATGATCATGAAATACGCCATCACCATCGTCGCCGCCGCCATCGCCCTGAGCGGCTGCATGACCACCCCGACCTCCATCGTGCAGATGCCGATGACGGCCCGTCCGCTGACCAGCGAACAGCTGCAGACGGCGCCGTCCAACGGCGCGATCTACCAGAACGCCGCCTTCCGTCCGATCTTCGAGGACCGCCGCGCGCGCCACGTGGGCGATGTGCTGACCCTGGTCATCACCGAGAAAACCTCGGCCGTGAAAGCCGGCGCCAGCTCGGGCAACAAGTCCGGCAGCGTCAGCGCCAGCGTGCCGGGCCCGCTGCAATCGACCTTCGGCGGCACGCTGTCCGCCACCAACGCCAGCAAGTACGCCGATGGCGACAACCAGTCGGCCAGCAACACCTTCACCGGCACCATGGGCGTGACCGTGGTCGAGGTGCTCTCCAACGGCAACCTGATCGTGGCCGGCGAGAAGCAGGTGGCGATGAACAAGGGCGTGGAGTTCATCCGCTTCTCCGGCATGATCAATCCCGACAATATCGCCACCGGCAACACGGTGCAGTCGACCGCCGTGGCGGACGCCAAGGTCGAGTACCGCACCAACAGCCAGATCGACCGCGCCGAGATGGCGTCGATGGCGTCGCGCTTCTTCCAAAGCCTGTTACCTTTCTGATGGCCATCATGGACAGCAATCACAAACTCAACGATGGCGTGCGCCGCATGGCCGGCCTGTGCAAGCTGGCCGCGCTGCTGGCGTTCCTGGCCGTGGCCGCGCTGCTGGTGCAGCCGGCCCGCGCCGAGCGCCTCCGGGACCTGGCCAGCATCGGCGGCGTGCGGCAGAATCAGCTGATCGGCTACGGCCTGGTCGTCGGCCTGGACGGCAGCGGCGACCAGACCACGCAGACCCCGTTCACCGTGCAGAGCGTGGTCTCCATGCTGCAGCAGCTGGGCGTGAACCTGCCGCAGGGTACGTCGCTGCAATTGAAGAACGTCGCCGCCGTGATGGTGACGGCCTCGCTGCCGCCGTTCGCGCAGCCGGGCCAGACGCTGGACATCACCGTCTCGTCGATGGGCAACGCCAAGAGCCTGCGCGGCGGCACGCTGCTGATGACGCCGCTCAAGGGCGCCGACGGCCAGGTCTACGGCATGGCCCAGGGCAATGTGCTGGTGGGCGGCGTGGGCGTGGCGGCCGGCGGCGCGGGCGGCAGCTCGCTGACCGTCAACCACCTGAGCGTGGGCAAGATCTCCGGCGGCGCCACGGTCGAGCGCGCGGTCGCCACCAGCCTGGGCGAGGGCAACTTCATCAAGCTGGAATTGAACACGGCCGACTTCGCCACCGCCAGCCGCGTGGTCGAGGTGATCAACGATAAATACGGTCCCGGCATCGCCTACGCGCTGGACAGCCGCGTGATCCGCGTGCAGTCGCCCAGCAGCAGCGACCAGCGCGTGAGCTTCATCGGCACCCTGCAGGACATGCAGGTCAACCCGGCCGAGCAGCCGGCCAAGGTGATCATGAACGCGCGCACCGGCTCGGTGGTGATGAACCGCGCGGTCACGCTCGACACCTGCGCCATCTCGCACGGCAACCTGTCGATCTCGGTGACGGCCGATCCGCAGATCAGCCAGCCCAATCCGCTGTCGGGCGGGCGCACCGTGGTCGCGCCCAACCAGCAGGTGGGCATCAAGGCCGACAGCGGCAAGGTCATGCTGGTCAAGGGCGGCGCGTCACTGGCCGACGTGGTCAAGGCGCTCAACGCCATCGGCGCCACGCCGCAGGATCTGCTGGCCATTTTGCAGGCGATGAAAGCGGCCGGATCGCTGCGCGCCGAACTGGAAATCATCTAAGCGGGGCGCATCATGACCAGTCCAACCACCTCCAACGACCTCAGCAGCAAGTTCGCCCTCGACGTCAAAGACATGGGCAGCCTGCGCCAGTCGGCCAAGGCCGGCAGCCCGGAGGCGCTGAAGACGGCCTCCACGCAGTTCGAGGCCATGTTCGTCAACATGATGATGAAGAGCATGCGCGAGGCCACGCCGCAGGACGGCATGATGGACAGCCAGCAAACCAAGATGTTCACCACCATGCTGGACCAGCAGACCAGCCAGAATATCGCCAAGAAGGGCATCGGCCTGTCGGACATGCTGATCCGTCAATTGTCCAAGACCGCCGACAAGCAGGCGCTGGCGATCGGCAACGAGGCCGGCGACACCGGCAGCGGCGCCAACGGCGGCAGCTTCGGCGGCCTGGCCAGCCTGATGGACGCCAAGCTGCAGCGCGCCATCGCGGCGGCCGGCGGCGCCGGTGCGGCCGGCTCGGTGGACGACAACAGCGCCGTCCCTGCCACGGTCAAGGGCAGCCAGGCGGCGCACGTGCGCAGCTTCCAGCAAAAGCTCGGCGCGGACGCCGAGGAGGCCAGCCGCGCCACCGGCATCCCGGCCAAGTTCATGCTGGGCCAGGCCGCGCTGGAGAGCGGCTGGGGCAAGCGCGAGATCAAGGGCCGCGACGGCAGCAACAGCCACAACCTGTTTGGCATCAAGGCCGGCGGCGACTGGAAGGGCAAGGTGGTCGAGGCCACCACCACCGAATATGTCAACGGCAAGGCGCACACCCGGGTCGAGCGCTTCCGCGCTTACGACAGCTACAGCGACAGCTTCAAGGACTACGCCAAGCTGTTGGCCAGCAATCCGCGCTACGAGAAGGTACTGGCCAGCGCGGGCGACGCCAGCAGCTTCGCGCACGGCCTGCAGAAGGCCGGCTACGCCACCGACCCGAATTACGCGACCAAGCTGACCAGCATCATCAAGCGCTCGCTGGCCGGCTAGTCAAGTTTGGCGGCGGCCTGCCGTTACCACCTTACAGATAGAGTAAAAACATCATGTCACTTCTCAGCATCGGCAAAAGCGGTTTGTTGGCGGCCCAGGTAGGTCTGTCGACCACCGGCAACAACATCACCAACGCTGGTGTTGCCGGGTACAGCCGCCAGGCCGCCATCCAGTCCGACACGGCGACCCAGGACCAGGGCTTCGGCTTCGTCGGCAGCGGCACCGAGGTGTCGGCCGTGCGCCGCTACTACGACAATTTCCTCGCGGTGCAGCTGCGCAACGCCGAGTCCAGCCAGGCCTCGCTGGACGCCTACACCAAGCAGATCAGCCAGGTCGACAACCTGCTGGCCGATCCCACCGCCGGCCTGTCGCCGGCGCTGCAGGACTTCTTCAACGGCGTGCAGGACGCCACCTCGAACCCGGCCTCGGCCGCGTCGCGCCAGGCGATGCTGTCGAGCGCCAATTCGCTGGCCGGGCGCTTCCAGGGCTTGAGCGCGCGGCTGACCGAGATCGCCTCCGGCGTCAACAGCCAGATCACATCCAATGTCGGCGAGATCAATTCCTTCGCCAAGGAAATCGCCGCCCTGAACAACACCATCGCCGGCCTGAGCGTGGACGGCAAGGCGCCCAACGACCTGCTGGACCACCGCGACCAGATGCTGACCGAGCTGAACAAGCTGGTCAAGACCACCGTCATCCCCGGCGACAACAACACGCTGACGGTGGAGTTCGGCACCGGCCAGCCGCTGGTGGTGGGCAACACCGCCTTTCAATTGGCGACCTCCACCTCGCCGACCGATGTCAGCCGCGTGACGGTGGGCTACCAGTCGCCCAGCGGCGCCTTCAGCGCCTTGCCGGACAGCGTGCTGACCGGCGGCCAGCTGGGCGGCCTGATCTCGTTTCGCGACGGCACCATGGACCGCGCGCAAAACTCGCTGGGCCAGGTGGCGGCCGGGCTGGCGGTCAGCTTCAATGCCCAGCACGTGCTGGGCCAGGACCAGAACGGCGCGCTGGGCACGCCGTTCTTCGGGCCGATCAACGCCTATGTCGGCGTCAACAGCCACAACTCGCAGGCCAGCACGGCCACGGTGAGCGCGGTGGTCACCGACGCCAGCAAGCTCACCGCCAGCGACTACAGCGTGGACTTCGACGGCACCAATTTCAACGTCACCCGCCTGAGCGACGGCCAGATCACGCAGATCAACCCTTTCCCGCAGACGGTGCCGCAAACCATCGACGGCGTCGACTACACGATCACCGGCGCGCCGCAGGCCAAGGACAACTTCCTGGTGCGGCCGACCTACAACGCGGCGAACGACTTCAAGGTGGCCATCACCGACCGCACCAAGATCGCGCTGGCGGCGCCGATCGCCACCGCCGCGCCGACCGCCAACGCCGGCAACGCCAAGATCAGCGCCGGCACGGTCGATCCCGCCTACCTGACGCCGGGCAACGCGCTGGCCGCGCCGGTCACGCTGACCTACGACAAGGCCAGCGGATCGCTGTCGGGCTTCCCGCCGGCGCAGGACGTGACGGTGACGGTCAACGGCGTGGCCACGGTGTATCCGGCCGGCACGCCGAGCGTGCCGTACACGCCGGGCGCGGCGATCAGCTTCGGCGGCATCAACTTCAACATCAGCGGCACGCCGGCCGACCTGGACACGTTCACCGTCGGCCCCAACGTCAGCGGCGTGGGCGACAGCCGCAACGGCGCCTTGCTGGCCGGGCTGCAGACCAAGAACATCCTCGACAACGGCAACGCCACCTACCAGACCACCTACGCGCAGATGGTCAACTTCGTCGGCAACAAGGCGCGCGAGGCGCAGATCAGCGGCTCGGCCGCGGACGCCGCCGTGGCCCAGGCCACCACGCAGCAGCAGAGCGTGTCCGGGGTGAACCTGGATGAGGAGGCGGCAAATCTGTTACGCTATCAACAGGCGTACCAGGCCAGCGGCAAAGTCATGCAGGTCGCCAGCACGCTGTTTGATGTCCTGCTCAACATTAGGTAATTATCATGACCATGCGCATCAGTTCCAAGACGATCTACGACGTCGGCGTCGGGCAGATCGGCACGCTGCAGAGCGCGCTGGCCCGCACCCAGCAGCAGCTGGCGACCAACCGCAAGAACCTGACCGCGGCCGACGATCCGATCGCCACCGCGCGCGCGCTGGAAGTGACGCAGTCGCAGTCGATCAACACCCAGCTGGTGACCAACCGTTCCAACGCCAAGGGCACGCTGTCGCTGGAGACGGTGGCGCTGGCCAGCTCGACCTCGATCCTGCAGGACATCAAGACGCTGACCGTCAACGCCGGCAACGGCAGCATGACGCAGAAGGACCGCGAGTCGCTGGCGACCGAGCTGGAGGGGCGTCTGGCCGATCTGCTGGGCCAGGCCAACACCGCCGACGGCACGGGCGGCTATGTGTTCTCCGGCTACAAGTCGACCACCCTGCCGTTCACCCAGACCGCCACCGGCGCCGCCTACCAGGGCGACCAGGGCCAGCGCGAGCTGCAGGTGGGCTCGACCCGCAAGCTGCCGATCAGCGATTCCGGCGAGTCGGTGTTCGAGAACAACGCGACCGGCAACGGCACCTTCGTCACCACTGCCGATCCGGCCAACTTCACGCGCGGCGGCTCGGGCATCATCAGCGCCGGCTCGGTCAAGGACGCGACCCAGCTGACCGGCCACAAGTACCAGGTGGATTTCCAGGTGGTGCCGGCCACGCCGGGCACGCCCAAGGTGACCACCTACACCGTCACCGACCTGACGCTGAACCAGCCGGTGCCGCCGGCGCCGGTGCCGGCCGTGCCGCAGCCCTATGTCAGCGGGCAGAACATCACCTTCGACGGCGTGCAGTTCGACGTCAAGGGCGACCCGGCCGACCTCGACAACTTCACGGTGCAGCCGAGCACCAAGCAATCGGTCTTCACCACCGTGACCGACCTGATCGCCGCGCTGCGCGCGCCGGGCGACGGCGCGGCGGGGCAGGCCAGCCTGAACAACAAGCTGAACCAGGCGCACATGAACATCGACAACGCCACCGACAATCTGCTGTCGATCCAGTCGGAGGTGGGGTCGCGGCTGAAGGAGCTGGACTACCTGGACAGTTCCGGCGACGATTTGAATCTGCAATACGCCACCACGCTGTCGGACTTGCAGGACGTCGACACGGTGAAGGCGATCTCGCTGTTCACGCAGCAGCAGACCACGCTGGACGCGGCGCAGAAATCGTTCAAGAGCCTGGCGGGGCTATCGCTGTTCAATTACATCACGTGATCCCGCCGCCGCAGCGCGGCCCCAAAAAAAGCCCTGACGCTTGCGCGCTCAGGGCTTTTTTTTTGCGCCAATTCTGGGGTCAAGTCTGACATTCGGACACGTGCTCTACCGTAGCATCGCGCTACAACTTTGGGGTCAAGTCTGGCATTCGGACACGAGCTCAGCTTTAGCAGGGCGCTACAGCTGAGCTCGTGTCCGAATGCCAGACTTGACCCCAATTTTAGTGTCCGAATGTCGGACTTGCCCCCATTTTATTTGGCGGCTAGCAGGCCGGTTGCGGTGTTGGGCTTGCGGAACCAGTCTTGCTCGCCGGCCGTTGCGCTGCCGCTCAGGCTGGTGGTGGCGTCGTATTGCTTGAGCTGCTCGGTGAGCGCGGCAACATTGCCGGCCAGGCCGGGCGCGGACGGTTGCGTCAGCTGTCCGCCGCCGCTGTCGATCGCGGCCGCTTGCTGGCCGTAGCTGCCGATCGCTTGCGTCAGCGCGCTGGTTTGCGCGGCGCGGCTGGCCAGGAACCAGACGTCGGCCGCCTGGTGCGCCACGCCGTCGGTGCCGGTGTAGCTGGAGCGCCGGCCGATCCAGTTGTTGTTGTCGAGCTCGCTCACCTTGTCGGCCTGGACCGTCAGGCTGGCGATGCCCAGCGCGTTCAATGTCTTGAGCTCGCCGTCCTGGCTGACGCCGTCCGCGTTGGCGTCGATCCAGACCCGCAGGTCGCCGAATTGCGCGTCCTTGCTGTCGACCACGCCGTCGTGGTTGCTGTCCAGGTCGCCCAGCGCGGCGAAGCCGTCGCTGGCCTTGCCGCCGCCGGCCAGATGGGTGGCGGTGCCGAACAGCTCGCTACCGTCGTTGATCTGGCCGTCGTGGTTGCGGTCCAGCGCGAGCAGGCCGTCGCCGCGGCCGACCCAGCCTGTGTTGATGCGCTCGCCGTCGGCGTACAGGTCGAACTTGACGCCGGCCTCGATGCCCAGCGTGGCGATGCCGTCGCCGTTCAGGTCGAGGATCACCGGGCTGCCGGCCGGCAGCACCGCCAGTTGCTCGGCGGTGAGCGCGGCGCGCTGCTCGGCGGTCAGCGCGCACACCTGGGTCGAGGCCAGCGCGGAGATCTCGCCCACCGTCAGGGCGGCGATCTGCTCCAGCGTGAAGGCCTTGATCTGCGTGCTTTTGAACGAGCGGATCTGCGCGGTCGAGAACGCGGCCACCTGGTCGAGCGAGAAGTTGGTGATGGTGGTCGCGCTCAGGCCCGACAGCTGCGCGGTCTTCAGCGCCACGATGTCGTTGCCGTCGAGCGCGTGGACCTGGTCGGCGCTCAGCGCGTTGATCGCCGTCACCGACAGCGACGCCACCAGGCTCGGGTCGAGCGAGGAGATCTGCGTGGTGGTCAGGCCCAGCGACTGGGTCGATCCGAACGCGGCGATCTGCGCGGTGCGCAGGCTGTTGATCATGTCGGCCGACAGGCCGACGATCTGGTCGGAGCTGAAGCCGGTGATCTGGTTGGCGGTGAAGGCGCTCAGCGATCCGAGCGCGGCCAGCTGGTCGGTGCTCAGGCCGCGGATTTGCGTCACCGCCAGCGAGGCCAGCGAACGGGTCGACAGCGCGGCGAACTGGGCGCCGGTGAGGGCGCTGATCTGGCTGGTCTTGAGCGTTTGCAGCTGCGCCGTGGTGAGCGCGGCCACCGCGTCGACGTTCAGCGCGGCGATCTGGTCGGTGCCCAGGATGGTCATGTTCAGGCCGCGCGCCTGCTGCGTGCTCAGCGCGCCCAGCTGGTCGGTGGTCAGCAGCGCCATCTGCCGCAGCGTGAACGCGGCGATCTGCGCCGAGCGCAAGGTGGCGAAGTGGTCGACGTCGATGCCGCCCAGCTGGTCGGAGGTCAGCGCCGCCACCTGGCCGGCGTTGAGCACGCCCAGCGTGCTCAGCGTGTTGATCTGCTGGGTGCTCAGGGCGGTGATGTCGGCCGGGCTCAGCGAGGCGATCTGCTGGGTCGCGAGGCTGCCGATCTGGCCCAGCGTCAGCGCCGTGAACTGGGCCTTGGTCAGCGCGTTCAGCTGCATGCTGCTGAGCGCGGGGATGTCGTCCAGCGAGATGAGCTGGATCTGGTCGGTGCTCAGGCCGGCCAGCGCGGCCACGCTCAGCGCGCGCACCTGCGCGGTGCTCAGGTTGACCACCTGGTCGGTGGTGAACGCTTGCAGCTGGTTCTTGGTCAGCGCGGCGATCTGCGCGGTGCGCAGCGTCGCCATGTGGTCGCCGTTGAGGGCGACCACCTGGTCGGTGGTCAGCGCGCTGACCTGCAGCGTGGTCAGGCCGGCCAGCGTGGCCAGGCCGTTGAGCTGGTCGGTGGTCAGCGCCTTGGCCTGGGCCGCGGTCAGCGAGGCCACCTCGGCCGTGGTGAGCGCGCCGAACTGGTCGAGGGTGAGCTGCGCGATCTGCAGCGTGCTCAGCGAGGCGATCTGGCTGGTCTTCAGGCCCGCCAGGTCCTCCACCTCGATCGCGGTGATCTGGTCGCTGTACAGGCCGCGCAGCGCCGAGGTGCTCAGCGCGCGCCATTGCGCCACCGACAGCTGCTGGATCTGGTGGGTGTTGAACGCTTGCAGCTGGCGGCTGGTCAGCGCGGTCAGCTGGGCGGTGCTCAGCGCGCCGAGCTGGTCGTCGGTGAGCGCCTGGATGCGGTCGGTGGTCAGCGTCGACACCTGGTTGGTGTTGAGCGAGCCGAGCGAGCCGAGCAGCAGGAACTGGTCCGGCGTCAGGTAGTTCAGCTGGGCGGTGCTCAGCGCGGCGATCTGCGCGGTGCTGAGCGCGGTCAGCTGGTTGGTGGTCATGTTGATCAGCTCGCTGGAGGTCAGCGCGCGGATCTGCTGGGTGCGCAGCGCGGCCAGGTCGCCCACTTCGATCGCGGCGAACTGGTCGGAGTTGAGCGTGGCGATGGCCCGGGTCGACAGGGCGGCCAGCTGCCCGCCCGTCAGGTTGACGATCTGGTCGGTGGTGAGCGCGCGCACCTGGTTGACGGTCAGGCCGTTGATGGCGTTGCTGCCCAGCACGGCGACCTGGTCGGTGGTCAGCGCGGCCAGCTGGTCGGTGGTCAGCGACGACAGCTGGGCCGAGCGCAGCGCGGCGATGTCGGCCAGCTCGATCGCGACGATCTGGGCCGCGGTCAGCGCGGCCAGGCTGCGCGTGTTGAGCGCCAGCATGTCGGCGGTGGTCAGCGCGATGATCTGGTCGCTGTTGAGGTAGACGATCTGGGTGTTGCTCAGCGCGGCGATCTGGGCGGTGCGCAGCGCGGCGATCTGGTCCGGCAGCAGCGCGGCGAGCTGGTTGGAGCCCAGCGCGCGGATCTGCGCCGAGCTCAGGCCGGCGATGCCGGCCAGGTTGGCCAGCTGGCTGGCGGTCAGCAAGGGGATCTGGCTGGCCTTGAACGAGGCCACCTCGCGCGTGGTCAGCGCGCCGACCTGGTCGCTGGTGAGGGCCTGCAGCTGGTCGCTGGAGAGCGCCTGCAGCTGGGCCGACTTGAGCGCGGCGATGTCGCCCGCCTCGATGTAGGTGATTTGCTCGGTGCTCAGGCCGGCCAGCGCGGCGGCGCTGAGCGCGCCCACCTGGGCGCCGCTGAGCTCGATGATCTGGTCGCTGCTGAGCACCGACACCTGGGTCGACGACAGGGCGCCGATCTGGCGCGTGCTCAGCAGGTCGATGTCCAGCAGCGACAGGCCGGCGATGCGGCTGGTCGACATGGCGGCGATCTGCAGCGTCGAGTAGTCGGCCAGGTTGCCCAGCGCGGCGGCCTGGGCGTTGCTGAGCGCGGCCAGCTGGGACTGGGTGAAGGCGGCGATGCCGGCCGAGCTCAGCGCGTGCAGCTGGTCGGTCAGCAGCGCCTGCATCTGCGCCGTGGTCAGCGAACGCAGCTGGCTGGTGGTCAGGGCGCCGAAGTCCTGCGCCTGGATGGCGTCGAGCTGTTCGCTGTTGAGCGCGGCCAGCAGGCTGGTGTTGAGGGCGCGGATCTGCGCGGTCGACAGCGCCATGATCTGGTCGGTGTTGATGCCCGCCACCTGGCGGCTGCCCAGCGCGCCCAGCTGGCGCGTGGTCAGCGAGACGAAGCGCGGCACCGACAGCGTGGCCAGCTGGCCGGTGGTCAGGCTGCTGATCTGGGCGGTGGTCAGCACCGCCAGGTTGGCCAGCGCGGCGATCTGGTCGCTGGTCAGGTAGCTCAGCTGGCTGGTGGTCAGCGCGGCCACTTCGCTGCTGATCAGGGTGCCGTACTGGGTCAGCGACAGCGCGCCCAGCTGGTCGCTGGTCAGGGCCATCAGCTGGCTGGTCTTGAGCGCGGCCAGGTCCGGCCCGCTCAGCTCGACGATCTGGGCGGTGGTCAGCGCGGCGATCACGGCGGCCGACAGCGCCCGCACCTGGGCCGTGGTGAGCACGGGGATCTGGTCGCTGGTGAGGTAGCGGATCTGGGTGCTGCTCAGGGCGGCGATCTGCGAGGTCTTGAGCGCGGCCACCTGGGCCGGCGTCAGCGCGATGATCTGGTCGCTCGACAGGCCGCTGATCTGGCGCGTGTTGAGGCCGGCCAGGCTGCCCAGCGCGGCGAACTGGTCGGTGGTGAGCGCGCCCAGCTGGACGGTGGTCAGCGCGGCGATCTCCTGCGACGTGAAGGACCCGAGCTGGGCCAGCGTGAGCGCGGCCACCTGGGTGGTGTTCAGCGCGGCCACCTGGGCGGTGCGCAGCGCGGCGATGTCGACCAGTTCGATCGCGGCGATCTGGTCGGTGGAGAGCGTGTTCAGCGTGGCCGCGCTCAGGCCGCGGATTTGCGCGGTCTCCAGCGCGACGATCTGGGCGGCGGTGAGCGCCTGCAGCTGGGCGCTGGCCAGCGCGTTGAGCTGGCGGCTGCCCAGCGTGGCGATCTGGGCCAGGCCGAGACTGACGATCTGGTCGGTGGTGAGCGCGCCGACCTGGTTGGTGGTCAGCGGCGCCAGCGAGGCCAGGCTGGCGATCTGGGCCAGCAGCAGGCTGGCCACCTGGTCGGTGGTCAGGCTGGCCAGCGTGCGGGTGCTGAGCGCGGCGAACTGGCCGGCGGTCAGCGCCGCCATCTGGTCGCTCGACAGCGCGGTGATCTGGTTGGTGCCGAGCGCGGCGATGTCGACCGCCTCGATCGCGGCCACCTGCTCGGACGACAGCGCGGCCAGCGTGGCGGCGTTTAGGCTGCGCACCTGGGCCGTGCTCAGCGCGACGATCTGGTCGGTGGTGAGCGCGCCCACCTGCAGGCTGGTCAGGCCGGCGATCTGGCTGGTCTTGAGCGTGGCGATCTTGGCCAGCGCCAGGCTGGCGATCTGGCTGGTGGTGAGCGCGGCGATCTGCTTGCTGGTGAGCGGCGCCAGCGAGGCGAAGCTGGCCACCTGGGCCAGCGACAGCGCGGCGATCTGCTGCGTGCTGAGGTTGGCGATGTCGACCGTGCTGAGCGCGCCGAACTGCGCCGGCGTCAGCTGGCTCAGCTGGCTGGTGGTCAGCGCCGCCACCTGGCGGGTCGACAGCGCGCGCACGTCGGCCAGCGGCAGGGACGGCACCTGGGCCGAGGTCAGCGCGCCGATCTGGTCGGTGGTGAGGGCGCGGAACTGGGCGGTCGACAGCGCCGCCAGTTCGTCGGTGGTCAGCACGCCGATCTGGTCGGTGGTCAGCGCGGCGATCTGGCGCGTGGTCAGGCCGGCCAGGATGGCAGGCGGCAGCGAGGCGATCTGGTCGGTCGTGAGGGCGGCGATGGCGGCCGGCGTGAAGCTGGCCAGCGAGCTCAGCGCGGCGATCTGGTCGCTGCTCAGCACGGCCTTCTGGTCGGTGGTGAGCGCGGCGATCTCCTGCGTGGTCAGGGCGGCCACCTGGCCCAGGGTCAGCGCGACGATCTGGGCGGTGTTCAGGCCGACCAGCTGCCTGGTGCTCAGCGAGGCCAGCTCGGTGTTGGTCAGCGCGACGATCTGGTCGGTGGTGAGCGCGCCGATGTCGCCGGCGGCGATGCCGCGCAGCTGGGCCGTGGTCATGCCGGCGATCTGGCCGACGGTCAGCGCCACCAGCTGGTCGGTGTTGAGGGCGTGGATCTGTTTCGAGCTCAGCGAGCGCAGGTCGGGCAGGTTCAGCGCGGCCAGCTGGTCGCTGCTGAGGGCGGCGACCTGGGCGGTGGTCAGCGCGCCCAGCGTGGCCAGGGCGTCGAGCTGGCCGTTGCTCAGGCCGGCGATCTGGCCCAGCGTCAGCGCGGCGATCTCGGCGGTGGTGAGCACGCGCAGCTGCTGCGTGCTCAGCGCGGCCAGCTGGTTGGTGGTGAGCGCGGCCACCTGGCGCGTGCTCAGCGCGACCAGGTCGGCGTTGCGCAGCGCTGCGATGCGGTCGGTGCCAAGCGCGGCGATGGCGGCCGCGCTGAGCGCGCGCACCTGCGCGGTCGACATCGCCACCACCTGGTCGCTGCTGATCGCGGCGGCCTGGTCGGTGTTGAAGGCGGCCAGCTGGTTGGTCTGCAGCGCGGCGAAGTCGGCCGTGGTCAGCTGCATGATCTGGTCGGTGGTCAGGCCGGCGATCTGTTTGGTCAGCAGCGGGCCCAGCGTCGACAGCGCGACGATCTGGTCGCTGGTGAGCACGGACAGCTGGTCCGACGTCAGCGCGCGGATCTCGCCGGTGGTGAACGCGGCCAGCTGGCCGGTGGTCAGCGCCATGATCTGGTTGGTGCTCAGCTGGGCGATCTGGGCGGTGCGCAGCGCGCGGATGTCGCGTGTCTCGATGGCGGCGATGGCGGCGGTCGACAGCACCGCCATGGCGCTGGTGCTCAGCGCCACCAGCTGGGCCGAGTTCAGCGCGACGATCTGGTCGCTGTTCAAGGCTTGCAGCTGGTCGCTGGTGAAGCCGGTGAACTGGCGGGTGGTCAGGCTGGACAGGTCGGCGGTGGTGATGTTGCCGATCTGGTCGGTGGTGAGCGCGCGGATCTGGCGCGTGGTCAGCGCGGTCAGGAAGCGCAGCGCGTCGATCTGGGCGCTGTTTAGCGCCTGCACCTGGTCGGTGGCCAGCGCGGCGGTCTCGGCCGAGGTCAGCGCGAACATCTGGTCGGTGCTCAGCGCGGCGACCTGGGCCGTGCCCAGCTTGTTGATCTGCTGGGTGTTGAGGCCGGCCAGGTCGGCGGTCTCGATGGCGGCCACCTGCTCGGTGCTCAGGGCGGCGATGGCGGCCGAGCTCAGGCCGCGGAACTGGGCCGCGCTCAGCGCGATGATCTGGTCGGTGGTCAGCGACTGGATCTGGTCCGAGTTCAGCACCCGCAGCTGGCCGCTGGCCAGCGTGCCCAGGTTGTGCAGCGACAGCGAACTCAGCTGCGCGGTGGTGAAGGAGGCGATCTGGTTGCCCGACAGGCCGGCCAGCGTCGACAGCGCGTTCAGCTGCTCGGTGGTCAGCACGCTGATCTGGTCGGTGCTGAGGGCGCCGATGGCGCTGCTGCTGAGGGCGACGAACTGGTCGCTCAGCAGCACCACCAGCTGGTCGGTCGCCAGGTGGGCGATCTGCGCGGCGCGCAGCGCGGCGATGTCGCGCGTCTCGATCAGGCCGAGCTGGGTGGCGGTGAGGGCGTTGAGCATATTGCTGCTCAGGTTGGCGTACTGGAGCGCCGTCATCTCGATGATCTGGTCGCTGCCCAGCGCCCGCACCTGGTCGACCGTCAGCGCGGCCAGTTGCACGCTGCTGAGGCCGACGGTGGCCTTGCTGTCCAGGCCGGCGACCTGGTCGGTGGTGAGCGCCTGGATTTGCAGCGTGCTCAGCGGGGCCACGCTGCGCAGCGCGTTGAGCTGGTCGGTGCCCAGCGCGGCCAGCTGCTCGGGCAGCAGGGCGGCCTCGTCGGCCGTGCTCAGCGCGGCGATCTGGTCGGTGGTGAGCACCGCCAGCTGGTCGCTGCCAAGCGCGCGGACCTGCGCCGAGGTCAGCGCGCCGATGTCGCGCGTTTCAATGAACAGCATCTGGCCGGTGGTCAGCGCGGCCAGCACGGCGCTGCTCAGGGCCGCCACCTGGGCGGTCGACAGCGCGATGATCTGGTCGCTGCCCAGCACCTGCACCTGGCCGGCGGTGAGCGCGGCCAGCTGGGCGCTGCTGAGCGCGGCGATGGTGCGGGTGGTCAGCGCCGCGACCTGGTCGGTGGTCAGCGCGCCGACCTGGGCGGAGTTGAGCGGTGCCAGCGAGCTCAGCGCGTTGATCTGTTCGGTGCCCAGCAGCGGCAGCTGGTCGGTGGTGAGCGCGGCGATCTCGTTGCTGCGCAGCGCGTGCAGCTGGTCGCTGTTCAGGCCGGCCAGTTGCAGCGCGCCCAGCGCGGCCACCTGGCCACTGCTCAGGCCGATCAAGTCGCGGGTCTCCAGCGCGCCCACCTGCTCGCTGCCGAGGCTGGCCAGCGAGGCGGTCGCCAGCAGGCTCACCTGCAGCGAGCTCAGGCCGGCGATCTGGTCGGTGGTGATGGCGGCCAGCTGGTTTTGCGTCAGGGCGTTGAGCTGGCTGGTGGTCAGCTGCGCCAGCATGGCGATGGCCAGCGAGTGCACCTGGTCGGTGCCGATTGCCTGCACGGCGCTGGTGCTGAGGGCGCGCAGCTGCTGGGTGGCCAGCGAACCGAGCTGGTCGCTGGTGAGGCTGGCGACCTGGTCCGAGCCGAGCGCGCCCAGCTGGAGGGTCGACAGCGCGCGCAGGTCCACCGTTTCCAGCGCGGCGACCTGGTCCGAGTTCAGCAGGTTGAGCTGGCGGCTGCTCAGCGCCTGCATCTCGCGGGTGCTCAGGGCCACCATCTGGTTGGTGCTGAGGGCGGCGATCAGGTTGCTGTTGAGCGCACCGACCTGCTGCTGGGTCAGGGTGGGGACGTTGTCGGTGGACAGGCCGGCCAGGCCGTCGGTGGTCAGGAAGTTCAGTTGCAGCGTGCTGATGGCGCGCACCTGGGCCGAGCTCATCACGCCGACCTGGTCGGAGCTGAGCGCCTGCATGTCTTCGGTCGTGAACAGGCCGATCTGCGCAGTCGTGAGACTGATGATCTGGTCGGTTGTGAAACTGGTAACGATCGAAGTCATTGCATTGTTCTCCCGGGGAGCTTCCATGATACGCGCATAATTGCCTCATGGAAACCAAAAATCACTGGCTGGCTATTGAATTTCGCTATGGCCGCGGCCCGGGAGGTCGAACCGGCAAGCTTGCCGGCGGAGCCGTCGGGGGGCGCTGCGACCACGTCCGCGGCATCAGCCGCGCGCGTTCTATGCCATCCAAAAACAGGTTTTGCACGGGCGTCGCCAAGTACGGGAGCGTCGTGGCGATGACCAGCAAACCTACACCTAAGGTGATCGGAAATCCGATCCCAAACAAATTCAGTTGCGGCGCCGCGCGTGTCAGGATGCCCAGCGCGACGTTGGTAATCAGTAAAGCCGCCACGATGGGCAGCGACAGCTGCACACCGGTGCTGAAAATCTTGCCGCCCCAGTCGGCCAGCTGCTTGAACCCGCCCCCGTACACCGGCGAGGCCGACACCGGCAGCGTGTAAAAGCTCTCCACCAGCGCCGACAGCAGCACCAGGTGGGCGTTGACGGCCAAAAACGTCATGGTCGCCACCAGCGCCAGGAACTGGCTGATCGCCGACGAGCGGCCCTGGGTGTTGGGGTCGAAAAACGTCGCGAACCCCAGGCCCATGGTCAAACTGGAGATTTCTCCCGCCATCTCCACCGCCGCGAACACGATGCGGATGCTGAAACCCATCGCCAGCCCGACCAGCAGCTCCTGCAGCACGATCAGCAGGCCGGCCAGCGAGGTCGGGTCGGCGGCCGGCAGCGGCGGCACGGCCGGCGCCACCACCATGGCCAGCAACACGCCCAGGCTGATCTTGACGCTGGCCGGCACGCTGGAGTTGCCGAACAGCGGAGACGCCGCCAGCAAGCCCAGGATGCGGGTCAGCGGCCACAGCAAACCGGCGATCCACAGATTGATATCGGCAGTGGAGAACGAAATCATGAGGCGTTTTCCCTATTTATTTCCACCGAGCATCAACCTTCTTATTTTAAAACAACTTCTTAGCGAATCGTAAATTGTTACATATTGGCAAAGTGTCTAGCCGACCAGGCCGGGGATGCCGCCGAAGATCTCGCGCATGTAGTCGAGCATGACCGCCAGCATCCACGGGCCGGCCACCACCAGCGCCACGAAGATGCCGACCAGCTTGGGGATGAAGGACAGGGTCGCCTCGTTGATCTGGGTGGCGGCCTGGAAGATGCTGACCACCAGGCCGATGATCAGCGCCACCAGCAGCATGGGGGCGGCGATCATCAGCGTCACCTCCATCGCGTGGCGGCCCATCGTCATCACGCTTTCGGGTGTCATGGCACGCTCCTAGTAAAAGCTCTGGGCCAGCGAGCCCAGCAGCAACTGCCAGCCGTCCACCAGCACGAACAGCATCAGCTTGAACGGCAGCGAGATCACCGCCGGCGACATCATCATCATGCCCATCGACATTAAGACAGAGGCGACCACCATGTCGATAATCAGAAATGGAATGAAGATGGCGAAGCCGATCTGGAACGCGGTTTTGAGCTCGCTGGTGACGAAGGCCGGCACCAGGATGCGCAGCGGCACGTCTTCCGGCCCCTGCAGCGCGGGGCTGCGCGACAGTTTCACGAACAAGGCCAGGTCGGCCTGCCGGGTTTGCTTCATCATGAAAGTTTTCAGCGGCGCCGCGCCCTTGTCCATCGCCACGCTCATGTTGATCTTGTTTTCCTGCAGCGGCAGGTAGGCCTCGGTGTAGATCTTGTCGAAGGTGGGGCCCATGACGAACAGCGTCAGGAACAATGCCAGCCCGACCATCACCTGGTTGGGCGGCGCCGACTGCGTGCCCAGCGCCTGGCGCAGCAGCGACAGCACGATGATGATGCGGGTGAAGCTGGTCATCAACAGCAGCGCGGCCGGGATGAAGGTCAGCGCCGTCATCAGCAGCATGGTCTGGATCGGCAGCGTGTAGCTGGTGCCGCCGCCCGGCGCCGGGGTGGCGTTGAAGGCCGGGATGCCGATGCTCGAATCGGCGCCGGCCGCGAGCGGCAGGGCCAGCGCGGCCAGCATCAACAGGGATTTGACGGCCGTGGCCGGGGTGAGGCCGGCCTGCTTATTTGCCATTGCGTTTTTCGATCGTTTGTTTGAACCACTCGGCGAAGTTGGCGGTCGGCAGCGCGGCGGTGGCGGCCGGTTCGCTGCTTTCCTGGCGCGGCATGGTGGCCAGCGCGTTCATGCGGCCGGGCGAGGCGCCCACCACGATCCATTGTTCGCCCACTTCCACCACCAGGATGCGCTCGCGCGCGCCGACGCTGAGCGCGCCGACCAGCTTGACGTTGCTGTTGCCGCCGCCGAAGTTCCTGGGGCCGAAACGCTTCATCAGCCAGGCCGCGCCGAGCATCAAGGCCACGACGAATATCAGCGCGAACAACGATTGCAGCAGGCCGCCGCCAGGGGAGGTGGCCGCCGGTTGCGGCGTGGGGATGGTCATCGCCAGCGGGCCGGACGGCGCCACTGCCACGGAGGCGGGCGCATCGGCCGCAGCGCCGGGTGCTGGCGATGACCATCCCCACGCCGCAACC